>JBJEQM010000497.1:0-3111 GCA_051881755.1 Oscillospiraceae bacterium | reverse complement strand
CATTAGGGAACTTATCACCACATTGAATAACCAAATATAAACATTATAATAATATGATGTAAAACATGGGCGCACACTGTGCGCCCCTACGGTAATTTATATAATTTTACATCACAAATGCACCGTTGACCTTCATCTGAAAATTAAGTCCGAAAAATTCTGCGGAGCGTTTGCAGAGTAACATTCTGTCCAGGAATATCTCAAAATACTCCATGACCGAAGCTATTTTTGTATCGAGGGTCAGCTCCAGTATGAGGGACTTTTTATCCTCGGAAAAATACAGCTGCGACTGCTCCACCGCATAATTCACGCGGTCGTGGATATCATAATCCGCAGAGCTTATATTGCGGACGCGGCTGCGGCGGACGTCGGTCTTGTCCGCGATGATAAGGGCGGAAGCGATGGCGTTCAGCGGCTGAGCGGTATGCTCGTCGTGGTTGCCGATGGCGGATATGACCGCGCATATCTCCTCGGCGGGCATATTGAGATTATCCAGCAGGCGGAACGCCATGACGGCGCTGCTTTGTGCGTGGTCGATACGGTTGATAACGTTGCCGATATCGTGGAGGTACGCGGCTATCTTGCCAAGCTCCACCTGCCGCGGCGGATAACCCAGCTCCGTCAGTATCATCTCCACCGAAGCGGCTGCTTTTTCGACGTGGGCAAAGGAGTGCTCCGTGTAGCCCTGCGCCTCAACTGCGGCGTCGGCATTTTTGATATAAGTGCGTATATCCTCGTCCTGTTTTATATAATTGTATGTGATAGTTCCGTTCATAAAAAACTCCTTAAAAAATGTATATTTTTATAATACCATATTTTCAAAAAAAAGTAAATCAAATTCAGAAAAAATGCTTGAAAAATATATGTACATATTGTATAATCATATCATAAATACAGAGTACCACAAAAAGCGGCAGAAAGGTTGGATCATTATGAAAAAAATCACAGCAAAATCACTGGACGGCGCTTCACAGGCTTTGAAAGCTATCGCCGATGAGATCTCCGCGCTCCCCGAAATGAAATTTTCGGATATAAAAAAGGATAACGCCGTACTTATTATCGTGGACGTTGTAAACGGCTTTGTCAGAGAGGGCGCAATGGCTTCTTCCGATATTGAAAGCATTATACCCAATACTGCGGCGCTTATGAAAAAATTCAACGAAAATGAGATACCCGTGGTCGCATTTGCGGACTGTCACAAAAAGGACTGCGCCGAGTTTAAGGCGTACCCCGAGCACTGCGTGGAGGGCACAAGCGAGTCAGAGCTTGTTGACGAGCTGAAAAAAGAGGGCGGCTATTTCCTGCTGAAGAAAAACTCTACAAACGGCTTCCACGAAAAGGAGTTCATGCAGTGCCTTATACAAAATCCTCAGACCAACACAATTATTGTCACGGGCGACTGCACCGATATATGCGTGCTGCAGCTCTGCCTTACGCTGAAAACGTGGTACACACAGCAGAATCGCTCCGTGGACATTATCGTCCCCGTTGACTGTGTGGAGACCTACGACGCGCCCAACCATAACGGCGTGCTGATGAATATTGCGGCTTACAAGCTTATGAGCGACAGCGGAATAAAATTTGTAAAGACTATAAAGTAATATATTGGGAGGTCGAGCATATTGGACGGCAGAAATCTGACCATGCTCACGGACTTTTACGAGCTTACAATGGCAAACGGATACTTTGAAAACGGCATGGGAAATATTATATCCTACTTTGATGTATTCTTCCGCAGTATACCCGAAAACGGCGGCTTTGCCATTATGGCAGGACTGGAGCAGGCTATAGAATATATGAAAAACCTGCGCTTTGACGACAGCGATATAGAGTATCTCCGCGGCAAGGGTATATTTTCGGAGAAATTCCTTGATTATCTCCGCGACTTTAAATTTGAGTGCGACGTGTGGGCGATACCCGAGGGCACGCCTATATTTCCCAACGAGCCCGTCATGACGGTGCGCGGACCCGCTATTCAGGCGCAGTTTGTGGAGACAATGCTCCTTATCTGTATCAACCACCAGAGCCTTATTGCAACAAAGGCAAACAGGATAGTCCGCGCCGCCGAGGGCAGACCCGTTATGGAGTTCGGCTCACGCCGTGCGCAGGGCTTCGACGGAGCGGTATACGGCGCAAGAGCGGCATACATCGGCGGCTGCTGCGGTACTGCCTGCACCATATCCGACAAGGAAATGGGTACTCCCGCGCTGGGTACAATGGCGCACTCATGGATACAGATGTTTGACAGCGAGCTGGAGGCTTTCCGCGCTTATGCCGAGAGCTATCCCAACGGCACGACTTTGCTTGTTGATACCTACAATGTGCTGAAATCGGGTGTGCCGAACGCAATAACCGTATTCAAGGAAATGCGCGCAAGGGGACAGGAGCCTGTCGGTATCCGTATCGACAGCGGCGATATAACCTACCTTTCCAAGTGCGCAAGACAAATGCTGGACGACGAGGGCTTCCCCAATGTCAAGATAGTTGCGTCCAATTCGCTGGACGAGTATATTATCCGCGATCTGCTTATGCAGGGTGCGAAAATAGACAGCTTCGGCGTGGGTGAGCGGCTCATTACATCTAAGTCCGAGCCTGTTTTCGGCGGAGTATACAAGCTTGCGGCGGTGGAGAAAAACGGCGAGATAATACCAAAGATAAAGGTATCGGAGAACGTTGCCAAGATAACAAACCCCGACTTCAAGGAAGTATGGCGGCTGTACGACAACGCCACGGGTAAGGCTATCGCGGACGTTATATCCTGCCGCGGCGAGGTCATTGACGATACAAAGCCCTACGAGATATTCGACCCCGAGCACACCTACAAGCGCAAGCTGCTGACAAATTTCAATGCGGTAAAGCTTATGGAGCGCATCTTCGACCACGGTGAATGTGTGTATGAATCCCCGTCGGTAGAGGACATCAAGGCGTACTGCGCGGCTCAGCTTGACACCCTCTGGGACGAGCTGAAGCGCTTCGAGTATCCCCACAAATACTATGTTGACCTCACCCACAGGCTGTGGGATAAAAAGCAGGCGCTTCTTGAAAAGGCGCATAGCATATAATACTAAACACCAATAAAAAACGGAAAAAAATCTGCGCCGAAATCCAATA
>JBJEQM010000496.1:0-3115 GCA_051881755.1 Oscillospiraceae bacterium | reverse complement strand
CGATCTGGTATAAAATGGAAATATATATTGTACAGCAGGGAGATACTGTTTTTTCAATAGCGGAGAAATTCGGCGTGTCCGCTCAGAGAATAATATCCGATAACGGCTTGCTTACGCCCCAAAGCATTACCCCGGGACAGGCGCTGCTGATACTTTTTCCGCGTATCGTTCATAATGTTGCCGCAGGGGAGAATATACCGTCCATAGCCGCCCAATACGGTATCTCCGCGTTGGAGCTGATACGGAATAACCCGTACCTTGCCAATCAGCCTTATATTGAAGCAGGACAGCAGCTTGTGATAGAATATAACGTACAAAAGCTTGGCAGGATAAGCTTCAGCGGCTTTGTGTATCCTTTTGTCAACCGAGCAATACTTCGTGCGGCTCTGCCTTATGTTACATATCTTATTATCTTCGGCTACGGATTCGACGAGGACGGTAATATCATTACCGTAAACGACGACGAGGTAATTGCATTAGCGGAAGAAAATCAAGCTGACGTGCTGCTGAGTTTATCTTTGATAGACGCAGAGGGACAATTTGTGTCATCTAAGCTTGTACCGCTGCTGACGGATATGGCTTTCCAGAACAGGGTCATCTCGGGTATGCTGGAGCAGATAACGATAAAAGGCGCACGGGGAATGGATATTGATATGGAGTATATCCCGCCTGAGTACCGCAGTGAATATGCGGGATTAGTGGCTAATGCCGCGTCGCAGCTCCATGCGTATGGTTATATCCTCAATATCGACCTTGCACCCAAAACCTCCGCAGACCAGCCCGGAACGCTCTACGAAGCGCACGATTACCGTCTGCTTGGGGAGTCGGCGGATATGTGTTTCCTTATGACGTATGAGTGGGGCTATCAATTCGGCCCACCCATGGCAATAGCGCCGCTTCCCAATGTAGAGCGCGTGTTGAACTACGCTCTGACGGAGATACCGCAGGAGAAAATATATCTTGGTATGCCCAATTACGCATACGACTGGCCGCTGCCCTTTGTGCAGGGAGAGACCTCGGCGCAGGTCATCGGCAATCTTACCGCTGCCGAGCGCGCATCGCTGTTTAACGTCCCTATCGAATTTGACAGCTATTCGCGAAGCCCGTTTTACGGCTATAACGGCTTTGACAGCGAGCGTGTAGTATGGTTTGAGGACGTCCGCAGTATGCAGGAAAAATATGAACTTATTTCGGAAACGGGGATAGCGGGAGGGGGCTACTGGAATTTAATGCGTCCGTTTCCGCAGGGGTATCTGCTGCTGAACGCTATGTTTGATATAGAAAAAAATTAGCCTGTCGGAGCGCACCGACAGGCTGTGTATTGTAATTATGCTTGCGAAGAAAGATATGCAAGTCCGCCTGCAGAGGCAATTGCAATGATCAAAATAACAGCAATTATCGCTACAATAATAAAGTAGCAGAAATACGACCTTGCAAAATTCTTGACATTAACATTCCGAGTACCGCCGAAGGAAAATACCAGCAGCATAATAAATCCGATTATCGGGATACTGAACAAGATCTCGTATCCGAAATAGCCCCACATACTTATGGGACGATAGTCCTCAGTCTTGACGGGCTGATCATTGTATGCCGGATTGGAATATGACTGCTGAGGAGACGCTTGGAGAGCCGCCCCGCAGTTTGAGCAGTTCTGTGCATTGTTTGGATTGTCTGTGCCGCAATGTGAACATACCATAGATATGTACCCCCTTTCACAATATTATATTTATATTTTAGCACCGCATCCGATAATTGTCAACAATTATTTACAAATAAATTTGTTTGAATTATTATCGTATAAATATCCCGCAGCGTCCAGCTTGGATATGATATCCTCCGCACAGACGTCCATATCGTCGCACAGCTCGTCAAGAGAGCCGTATTTATCGCGCAGCTGAGTATTGATGTAGCTTAAAAGCATAAACGGGTCATTGGGAAGCATATTATTCACTCCTTGCGTATAAATTGGTTTCCCATGCAGGGATATAAAGCTGATGGCGTATAAAAAGCTTCAGCTTCGGATTTAATTTTTTCAGCAGCAAAGGAAGCTCGAACATATCCTCGCTTCGGTGATACAGAGCGCAGATTACGCCTGCTCCGTTTTGTATATGCCGTCGTGCGCCTGTGATGGCTTCCTTTTCCGCACCCTCAACGTCCAGCTTGATTAGTGTTGCAGGCTCGAACACAGCCTCGTCCACCGCAAGACACACCGTCTCCGCCTTACCGCTCTCCGAAGCGCGGCTCATACGCCCCTCGTTGTCCGTGAAGCGCAGAGTACCGCCGACGCTCCATGCGCCTGCATTGAAAAGCGTGATATCATGCATATGGGCAGTATTGCGCTCCAGCTTGCGGAAATTCTTTTTGTTTGGCTCAAAAGCGTAGATATGCTTGTATTGCTCTCCGCAGGCTTCTGAAAAGCCCATGACCGTATCGCCGTTGTAAGCGCCAAGGTCAACATAGACCTCCCTGTCCGACAGAGGCATAAGCTTCCCGTAAACCTCCTCGGAAGTAGAAGTGCAGTTGTTCAGGTATTCGATTTTACCGCTTATTTTGAAATTTATCACATTTTCATATGTGCGGCGGGACTGTTCGTCCTCCAGCATATCATATACCGCTTCAAATTTGTCCTTATTGTCAAGATAATATTGGTATGTGAACAGGGTCTCGCCCGCAACGGGAACGTCTGGAGCCAGCAGGATATGCTTTTGCGCGATATCGTTTATCCGCTTATACAGACTTTCATACCCTGCCGCAAAGGCAAGGACGATAACAAAATCATCAATGATATTCTCTATCTGAGACAGAGTGTGAACGAGATGCCCCCGAAAGGAGTGACCGCGTACAAATTCATCGCTGGCGAAAAATCCCGCAAGAGGGATACCGTACTTCTCGAAAACAGCCATTATTTTAAGCGCACCATCGCCCATACCATATATAAAAACGGGCAGCTCGGTGTTTTTAAGATAGTCCCAGCAATCAAGGGTTTCTTTTATTTCAAGTGACATAAACAGCCTTTCATTGATCGGAGTCGTCATGGTCATGGTCGCAGTCGCAGCCGTCGCCGAAGCCTATCATATCACGTCCGCGCACACGATAGCGGTCGCGCTGTATA
>JBJEQM010000495.1:0-3132 GCA_051881755.1 Oscillospiraceae bacterium | reverse complement strand
AAGGCGGCATTCGGCGGCAGACTTAGGGGAATATACAGCGGCGGAGCGTATCTCAGCCCCGAGACCATCGAGGCATATGCAAAGCTTGGCATACCCGTGCTTCAGGGCTACGGCATGACCGAGTGCTCTCCCAGAATCACAACATCTCTGCTTGGTGATGTGAGCAAGGGCGACGTTGGTAAGATAGTAAACCGCTGTGAAGTGAAGATAGTTGACGGTGAGATACTTGTAAAGAGTCCCTCCGTAATGCAGGGATATTACAAAAATCCCGAGGCGACTGCCGAAACTCTCACCGAGGACGGCTGGCTTCGCACGGGTGATTTGGGCTATGTTGACGATGAGCGCAGAGTATATATCACGGGCAGAAAGAAAAATCTTATCATTCTCAGCAACGGCGAGAACGTTTCGCCCGAGGAGATCGAAAACAAGTTTGCCAATGTTGATATGGCTGCGGAAGTGCTTGTTTACGATGACGACGGCGTTATCACCGCCGAGATATTCCCCAACAGCGACGTATGCGCAAAAATGACGGCTGAGCAGGTAGCCGCAGAGCTTCACAAGACAATCGACGGCATAAACAAAACTCTGACATCGTCCAAGGCTATACGCAGACTGCGTATCAGGGACAAGGAATTTGACAAAACCACATCAAGAAAGATCCGGCGCAATCAGACTGAGCATGGCGCTCAGGCGTAAAATACAATGCGTCGGAATGGGAGGATAATTTAATGACCTATCAGGAAGTGTTTGAAAAATCAAAGGAAATTATCATGCAGTACGACGCAAGCAAGCTTGAAGGACATCTTGCGGTCGATGTAAGGATCGAGGGCGAGGGCGAGGGTATATTTTACATAGAGCTCCTCGACGGCAAGGTCTATGTTGAGCCTTATGAGTACATTGACAGAGACTGCCGCTTCGTTATAAGCGCGGAGGATTTTCTCAAGATCGCCGACGGCTCTCTCGATTCGGTTTTCGCCTTTACAACGGGCAGGCTTAAGGTCGAGGGCAGCATTGACAAGGCGCTGGAATTTCAGAATCTTGTTAAGACCGCAAAGAAAAAAAGCAAGAATAAATAAAGCTGAACGCAGCACGGAACGAAATGCTCCGTGCTGTTTTTTCTTGACACAGCCCATAAAAAGTTGTAGTATTGTTACGGGTGAGTTATTATGGATTACGATTTTACAAGCTGTACTCTCTGCCCGCGGAAATGCGGCGCAGACAGGATAAACGGCGTCGGCTTCTGCGGAGTCGGAGACAAGCTCCGCGCTGCAAAGGCGTATCTTCATATGTGGGAGGAGCCCTGCATATCGGGACAAAACGGCTCGGGTACGGTATTTTTTTCGGGGTGCAGTCTGCGCTGCCGCTTTTGTCAGAATTACAAGATATCCGCCGAAAGCTTCGGCGCGGAGATATCCGAAGAGCGCCTTGCGGAAATATTTCTGGAGCTGCAGGAAAAGGGCGCGCATAATATAAACCTTGTCACGCCAACGCATTTTGTGCCTCGGATAATGTCTGCGCTGGATATAGCAAAGCCGCGGCTGAATGTCCCCGTGGTGTACAACTGCGGCGGCTACGAAAGCGTGGATACGCTGAAAATGCTGGAGGGCTATATTGATATTTACCTGCCCGATTTTAAATATGCGGATAATGATATCGCGCGGAAATACTCCGCCGCCCCCGATTATTTTGAGGTATGCACGGCGGCGATAGAGGAAATGCTGCGGCAGGTGGGAGCGCCGAAGTTTGAGGGCGATATGCTGAAAAGCGGAGTTATCATACGCCACATGACCCTGCCCACTCACCGCTTGGATTCCGTGCGGGTGCTGGAGGAAATAAGTCGCCGATACGGCACGGAAAATATTCTCCTCAGCCTTATGAGCCAGTACACGCCCTTTTACAAAAGCTGTGAATTTAAGGAGCTGAACCGCCGTATCTCCACCTTTGAGTATAATTTTGTGGCGGACAGGGCGGCGGAGCTGGGCTTTAACGGCTATATGCAGGAGAAGTCCTCCGCGCGTGAGGAATATACTCCCGATTTTGATTTATCTGGTATAAAATAATAGTCCTTGCATTTTGCGACAATATATGATATAATGTACAATATACAAAAAATGCGAGGATGTAATAAAAATTATGAGCAGCTTGGACAATATACCGCAGGCAGAACAGGATACGGTGCAGGATATAAAGGAAGCTCCTCAGCCTGTGACGGCGCCCGTTACTGCAAAAAAGAAGAAAAAGCGGCGGCTTTTGTACCGCAGGATATTTATATTTTTCACGCTTATTATGTTTATACTGATGTTTGCGGTCATTATCAGGCTCAACGGCAAGATAATGACGCTCAGCGAGCGTCTGGCGGCAAGCGAGGAATATATTGCCGCCGCCAACAGCAGGGTATACGAATACGCCCGGCCCGATGACGTGGTGCTTATTGAGGACAGGACCTACGGCGAGACGTGGCTCAAAGCAATGGAAAATGTGCCGCTGAACAGCCGCGATTACTCCAATCTTGTTCTGGAGGACGGACGGTATACATATTATGAAAACGGCGAGGTCGCCTCGCGGACAGGCATTGACGTTTCCTATCATCAGGGAGATATCGACTGGGAACGAGTGGCGGCGGACGGCATCGACTTTGTTATGGTTCGTCTCGGCTATCGCGGCTACGAAACGGGACTTATCAACGAGGACGAGCGTGCCCGTGAGTATATCGACGGCGCACTTGCCGCTGGTCTGGACGTTGGAGCGTACTTCTACTCTCAGGCGGTGACGGAATCGGAGGCGGTCAAGGAAGCGCAGTTCGTCACGGAAATGCTGGAGGGCTGCAAGATAACCTATCCCGTGGTATTCGACTGGGAGATCCCAGGAGAAAGCGGCGCGCGGACGTCGGACACATCGTCGGCTATGCTGAACAAATGCGCGGCGGCGTTCTGCTCGGAGGTCTCCGCAGCAGGCTATACGCCTATGATATACAGCGGTCTGAAAATGGCGCTGAGCAAGTTTGACATGAATCAGCTGTATGTTTTCGATTTTTGGTATGTTGAATACAAGGACGGTCACAATCCGCCCGAGTATCCTTACGAGATACAGATGTGGCAGTATGCCAGCGACGGCAGGGTGGACGGTATCGAC
>JBJEQM010000494.1:0-12673 GCA_051881755.1 Oscillospiraceae bacterium | reverse complement strand
AGCAGCAGCTTGCCGCCGCTTCATACGGCGCAAATCCGAATACGGTAATGCTCATCGTGTCAAGCTATCCCTATGCCGTAAACAGCGAAAATGAAAATCTTCCTGCCATCGTTTATACCTCCCACGCTGGTCCCGAGCTTGGAAATGCCGTTGCCGCCTGTCTGCTGGGCGAATATAACCCCGCTGGCAGAACGCCCATGACATGGTACACCTCAATACGAGAACTGCCCGACATAACCGATTATGACATTATGAAAAACAACGTGACCTACCGCTATTACAAAGGCAAGCCACTTTATCCATTCGGTCACGGTCTTTCCTATTCAACCTTTGAATATTCGGATTTTAAGATTACCTGCACCCCCGACAGCGATATACTTACCGCCGATATAAACATAAAAAACAGCTCCGAAACAGACGGGGACGAGGTTATCCAAATCTATTTCAGAGCCGAGAGCAACAGGATAAAGCGTCCTATAAAGCAGCTTTGCGGATTTAAGCGCATTTATATCCCCGCGGGAGAGAGCGTTCATCTCGTGCTTGATATTCCCAAGAGCGAGCTTGAATTTTGGGACGTTTCCCGCGAAAAATTCTGCCTTGAAACGGGAGACTACACCTTTATGGCAGGCGCTTCATCGGAGGATATACGTGAAACCGTGAAGATACATATTGAGGGCGAGAACGTTCCCCCGAGAAATATCCGTAAAACCGTCAAAGCCATAAATTACGATGAAAAGGGCACCGTTAAAATGCTTTGGTCCAAAAATTATTCGGAGCATTTTATACAAAGCAGCGGTTATACTCCCTATCTGATTTACAATAACTGCAATGTTGACGGAGCAAGCTTTCTGGAGATAAAAGCATCCGCATGGGAAAAGCCGGAGGCTGTGCGCGTCTATGCCGATTCGGTAAACAGCACGCCAATTGCGGAAATATCCGTCCCGCCCACCGACGGGATAGACGATTTCAGGACGATCACCGTTCCCATTACACAGCTTACCAACGAACATAACATCATTTTCGAGCTTGGCGGAAGCTCCGCAATGCTTGAATTCAGAATATTGTAATTTCAGCTTTCTTTTAGGCAATACCGAGCAATCACCGGCTAACGCCTTTGCCTTTATTTTACTGAATCCTATAAGGAGAGCCGCAATACACGGTATTTCAACAAGCGAATAAATAATGAACATATTATGTATATATGTTTGGAATTACCATATTTCACCGTAGGGGACGGGGCTCCCGTCCCGCTTTATACTAAACACCATTTAAAATATGAAAAAAATCAAGCCGATAATCTTGAAAAGCTTTAGCTTTTTTATATTGGATTTCGGCGCAGATTTTTTTCCGTTTTTTATTGGTGTTTAGTATTATTATAATGGCATTTGTAACATCGGGACGGGAAACCCGTCCCCTACAATAAATTGTCCATAATTATTCAACAAATATTTTATTCGTTGAAATACCGTGCTATATTGCCGCCTCGCACTTGACAGCAAAGCCGTAAAGTGATAATATTATCATAGGTGTTTTTTGCCTGATTTCAGTATTACGAGAGGTACGCATCATGCCGTCGGTAAAAAGTAAAAATTCACAGCTTCAGCCAACAACAGTCATATTCCTGAGCTTTATTGCTGTCATATTGGTTGGAGCGTTTCTTCTTGTCATGCCCTTTTCCTCGGCTCAGGGAAATTTCACCCACCCCGTGGACGCGCTGTTCACCGCCGCCTCCGCCACCTGCGTGACGGGTCTTGTGGTAGAGGACACAGGCTCCTACTGGAGCATTTTCGGGCAGATAGTCATACTTGTAATGATACAGATCGGCGGTCTGGGACTGGTTACGCTGGCGTCGTTTTTCAGCTTCGCCCTGCGCAAGAAGCATGAGCTGCGTTCAATGCAGGTAGCTTCGGAGTCGGTGAATACCTCGGGCTTCAACGACGTAAAGGGTATCGTGCGGTCGGTCATAAAGATAACCTTTATCTGCGAGCTTGCGGGAGCGCTGGCGCTTATGGGCAGCTTTGTGCCGAAATACGGTGCAAAGGGCATATATATTTCCGTGTATCTTGCAATAACTGCGTTCTGCAACGCTGGCTTCGACGTAATGGGCATGGTTGAGGAGCCTTTCTCCAGCCTGACTACAATGTCCGCCGACCCCATTGTTATGATAGTGATACCGCTGCTGATAATCGCGGGCGGACTGGGATTTTATGTATGGATGGAGCTTATCGGCTACCGACGCAGCAATAGGTTCTCATTGCAGTCAAAGCTTATACTTACGGTGACCGCCGCACTTATTGCAACGGGTACGATATTCACTATGCTGCTTGAATGGAACAATCCCGCAACTATCGGCGGAAAAAGCGTTATATACAAGCTGGCAAACAGCTTCTTCAACTCCGTCACGCTCCGTACAGCTGGCTTCAATACCATTGATACCGCCGGCATGACCCCACTTATGAAAATAGTATCCATATGCTATATGTTCATCGGCGTTGCTCCCGGCTCAACGGGCGGCGGCGTAAAGATAACCTCCTTTGCGGTCATTATCATGACCATCGTCAGCGTACTGCGCGGCAAGCCCGATACTATTATAATGGGCAGAAAGATCGAAAAGGATATGGTATACAAGTCCCTTACCATTATATTCATCTTTATTATGCTTATACTGGCAGCGTCCATTGTCATATGCTACGCCAACGACGGCGCATACGGTCTTGACACAGCGTTTGAGGTGACCTCCGCCATATCCACCACGGGACTTTCCACAGGCGTGACGGGCGTTTGCGGCAAGGGCTCCCTGCTGCTGCTTTCGCTGATAATGCTTATCGGCAGAGTGGGACCCATAACCTTTGCCATTGCTTTTGCGGGCAAGGGCAGAAGCAGCAGGAACGAGGTATATCCCGAGGGCAAGCTGATGATTGGATAAAAAAGGTAAGGATAAAATATGTCTGAATATACATTTGAAAAGCTCCGCAAGGGCATTGAGATATGCGTATCAAAGGAGCACAAATTCGGCACGGACGCATTTCTGCTGGCGGACTTTGCCCGTCCGCGCCACAAGGACAAGGTATGCGACCTTGGCACGGGCTGCGGCATAATACCCGTGCTTATGCAGATAAAATTTGAGCCTGCCTGTATCTTCGGCGCGGATATACAGGAGCAGGCTATCGAGCAGTTCAATATCACCGTGGAGAAAAACAAGCTTGACACCATAACCCCCGTCTGCGCAGACCTGCGCAAGCTTTGGGAAGGCTGTCCCACGGGCAGCTTTGACGTGGTGACCTGCAATCCGCCGTACAAAGCGGCAAACGCGGGCATAGAAAGCCTGGGCGAGGCGCAGAAGATAGCGCGGCACGAGATAATGTGCAATATAAATGATGTATGCAGGGCGGCTTCGCGGCTGCTGAAATTCGGGGGCAAGCTGTGTCTGTGCAACCGTCCCGAGCGGCTTGCGGACGTTATCTGCGCCATGCGTGCAAACAATATCGAGCCTAAGCTGCTGAGGTTTGTCAGCAAGACCCCCTCCGACGCGCCGTGGCTGTTCCTCATTGAGGGCAGGCTTGGGGGAAAGCCCTTTATGAAAGCCATGCCCACCCTTTTTGTCAGCGAAAACGGCGGCTTCTCACGCGAACTTATGGAAATATACGGACAAAGAGTAGTTTGAAAATAAATTTTCAAACCCGAGTTTTGTTTTCCTCGCTGTCGCTCGGAATTTGCTGCGCAAACCACAAAACATCGGAAAGGAGTGTATTTCCCCTTCGGGGAAATATATCTAAATATGACCAAGAAAGAACGCGCCCTCCTTTGTATCGAGGGACTGGAAAAAATATATCCCGAGGCAATATGCTCGCTGGTGTACAAGCACCCCTATGAGCTTATGATAGCGGGACGTCTGTCGGCGCAGTGCACCGACGCGCGGGTGAACATTGTCACAAAGGAGCTTTTTGCAAAGTACCCCACGCTGCAAAGCTTTGCCGACGCCGACCCCGACGATATTGCTGAGATTATAAAACCTTGCGGACTTTACAAGACCAAGGCTCAGAGCGTTGTAGGCATGGCGCACAAGCTTTACTATGAAATGCACGGCGAGATACCGCGTACCGTGGAGGAGCTCACCACCCTCCCCGGCATAGGCAGAAAGACCGCCAATCTTATTATGGGCGACGTACATCACCTGCCCGCCATCGTGACGGACACCCACTGTATCCGCATCTGCGGCAGGCTGAAGCTTACCGACGGCACGGACGACCCCAAGTCCGTTGAGGAGCAGCTGCGGAAGATAATCCCGCCCGAAAAAGGCTCGGACTTCTGTCACCGCTTGGTGCTTTTCGGCAGAGATTTTTGCACGGCACGCTCGCCCAAATGCGCTGAGTGTCCTCTGCGCATCGGTCTGGAGGAGCAGGGCAAAGGGTTTAAATGCAAATTGTAATAAACATCGGAATATTTTGTAGGGGGGCGGGTTTCCCGTCCCGCCGTATCTACCGCCGTTATAAAACGGGACAGGAGACCCGTCCCCTACGAAAATACGTTAAATTCCAATTTATATAACTATAACTATTTACAAAAAGGAGGCTCTGTCCGCCGTGTGTCGGGTATTAATGGATAAAACGGAGGCGCTGAAACAGTATTTCGGGCACACGGAATTTCGCAGCGGTCAGCAGGAGATAATCGACAATATCCTCTGCGGCAGGGACGTCTTGGGCATTATGCCAACGGGCGCGGGAAAATCCGTCTGCTACCAGATACCCGCGCTGATAACGGAGGGCGTCACCATTGTCATCTCCCCACTTATCTCCCTTATGAAAGACCAGGTTGAGTCCCTTATCCGCAGCGGCGCGCCTGCGGCTTATATCAACAGTTCCCTTACATATCCCCAGTACCTTGAAGTGTTCCGCCGCGCCAACAGCGGAATGTACAAGATAATATACGTTGCCCCCGAGCGGCTGGTCACGGACGAGTTTATCGCGCTGGCTGAAAATGTACACATATCCATGGTGACCGTGGACGAAGCCCACTGCGTTTCCCAATGGGGACAGGATTTCCGTCCAAGCTACCTGAAAATAGCGGAGTTTATCTCGCGGCTGTCCTACCGTCCCGTGGTCAGCGCCTTTACCGCCACGGCTACGGCGGAGGTCAAGCAGGATATTTCCGCGGCGCTGCAGCTTCGCGACCCCTTTGTGATAACCACGGGCTTTGACCGCGAAAATCTATACTACGAAGTGCGCCGTCCCTCCAAGAAGCTGGACGAGCTTATCTCCATACTGGAGGAAAACCGTGACAAGTGCTGTATTGTATACTGCTCCACGCGGAAAAATGTGGAATCCGTCTGTGACGCGCTGAACGAAAAGGGCTTTGCGGCGACAAAGTATCATGCGGGTCTGCCCGACGGCGAGCGCCGCGATAATCAGAACGATTTCCTCTATGACAGGAAAAATATCATGGTCGCCACAAACGCGTTCGGCATGGGTATCGACAAATCCAACGTGTCCCTTGTGGTACATTACAATATGCCGAAAAATCCCGAGAGCTACTACCAGGAGGCGGGGCGCGCGGGACGTGACGGCGAGCCTGCAAGCTGTATACTTTTATACAGCGGTCAGGACGTTATCACCAACAAATTCCTCATCGAAAATTCGGGCGAGGACAACGAGGAGCTTACCGAGGAACAGCGCAAGATACTCCGTCGGCGTGACCTTGACAGGCTAAAGGAAATGACATTTTACAGCACCACCACCGATTGTCTGCGGGGCTATATGCTGAAATATTTCGGCGAAAATCCGCCCCGGTTCTGCGGTCACTGCTCCAACTGCTGCACCAACTTTGTGACCGTGGATATAACCACCGAGGCGCAGAAGATAATCTCCTGCGTATACAGGATATACAACATGAACGGCAGGACGGTGGGAAAGGCTTTGCTGACGGATATACTGCGCGGCTCAAAGTCGGAGAGGGTGACCCGTATGGGGTATGACAAGCTGACCACCTACGGCATAATGTCCGAAACACCCGTCCACACTATAAGGAGCATACTGGATTTTCTTATCGAGAAAGGATATCTTGCGGTAACGTCGGGAGAATATCCCGTGGTGACGGCGACGGAGACCACCGCAGGGATAATAAAGAATAATACAACCATTGAAATGAAGATGCCCAAGGAGAAAAAGAAGCTGCTGCCAAAGGAGAAGAAGCCCCTTGTCCCCGTGGACGAGGAGCTGATGAAGCGGCTGAAAAAGCTTCGCAGCGAGATCGCCGCCAAGGAGCGCGTACCTGCGTACATTATCTTCACCGACGCGTCGCTGCGGGATATGTGCAAGAAGCTGCCCTCGGACGAGGAGGAGTTCCTGAGCGTATCGGGCGTAGGACGGAAGAAAACAGACCTGTACGGCAAGAGATTTATCGCGGCAATAAGCGAGTATAACAAGAGCAAAAAATAAAACCGCGAAGCGCGGCGGAAAATATACGGTATATAATAAAAATCAAGGAGCCAACCATGACACCCAAAAACAAACCCGAAAAGAAAGGCATATTTTTTACCGCCCCACGCGACGGCGGACTGCTTGAACTGCTGAACGAAAATGTGAAAAAGCCTGCCGCCAAGATAAAGTCCGACCTGAAGCACGGTCTTGTGTCGGTGGAGGGAGTTTCCACCACAAAGTACGACTATCCCGTGCGCAGGGGTCAGCGGGTCGATATCGGCGTGTACAAGCCCGAATACAAGGGCAGGACTATACAAAATATGCCAAATATAATCTACGAGGACGACAACATCATTGTAATAGACAAGCCCGCAGGTCTGCTGTCAATCGCCACGGAGACGGAAAAGACCGAGACGGCATACCACATCGTCACGGAGTACGTCAAGCTGAAAAACAAGCACGCCCGCATTTACATTGTACACCGTCTTGACCGCGATACCTCGGGCATTCTGCTGTTCGCCAAGAACGAGGATATCAAGCGTGAATTGCAGGATAACTGGGATACCTTGGTAAAGTACCGCGGCTATGCGGCGGTCATCGAGGGCTGTCCCGACAAGGAGGAGGGCAGGATAGAATCATGGCTCCGCGAGACGGACAGCTGCTTTGTGTTCTCCGCTCACACCAAGGGCGAGGGCAAGCACGCGGTCACAAACTACAGGATAGTGCGGCGCGGCGAGAATTACTCCCTTGCCGCCATAAACATTGAAACGGGCAGGAAAAATCAGATACGCGTTCACATGAGTGAAATGGGCTGTCCCGTGGCGGGAGATAAAAAGTACGGCGCAAAGACAAACCCCATACACCGTCTGGCGTTACAGGCGGATATGCTGCGGATAGAGCTTCCCTACCTCGGACGGGAAATGGAGTTCAAGCTGCCCGTTCCCAAGAAGTTTTTGCAGTGCATAAAGGATACAAAATGATTGGAGGTATACTATGTCACAGATAAAACCATACGAGCGCACGCCCCACTACTACGAAACGGACAAAATGGGTATCGTGCACCACTCAAATTATATTCGCTGGTTTGAGGAAGCGCGAATCTACTACCTTGAACAGGCAGGCTATCCCTACGAAAAAATGGAGGAAAACGGCGTAATGATACCCGTGCTTTCCGCCCAATGCGAATACAAGACCGCCGTGCGCTTCGGCGAGACGGTGCTTATCGTGCTGAAAATAGAGGAGTTCAACGGCTTCAAGCTTCGCACGACATACCGCGTTATCGGCAAGGACAGCGGCGAGCTCAAAGCCACGGGCGAGACCCGTCACTTCTTCACCACCCTTGACCTTAAGCCCGTACGCACAAAACCGCATATCCCGAAATATACAAGGTATTCCACGACCACATCGGCGAGGATTTTTACCCTGTGCAAGGAGAAACATAATGATGTACAAAGCTTTGCCCGACAGCGCACACGTCCGCACCATCGGACGCACACTATACAGAAACGATATACTTTACCTTGGCTACTCCTGCACCGCCGCCGAGTTTATATTCAGCGGCACACATCTCACGGCAGAGATAACCACCGACTGGCGGCTTGACGAGCCGTGGCAGGCTATGTTCCAAGGTCAGGCGGCGGTATTTATCGACGGCAAAATGACGCGCCGCTTCCCCATTGAGAGCGGCACAAACAGCTACGAGATATATTCCGACAACAGCCCGCGGCAGGTGAAGATAAGGATAATGAAAATGTCCGAAAATGCATTCGGCAAAATGGGTATAGTATCATTAAGCGGCGACGGCGAGATACGTCCCACAGAGCCTAACAGCCTGCGCCGCATGGAATTCGTGGGCGACTCCATAACCTGCGGCTTCGGAATTGAGGGCGTTTTCGGCAGGGATAATTTCACCACGGCACAGGAAAACCCGTGGGAGACCTACGCCGCAGAGACCGCGCGGTACTTCGGCGCGGAGTTTCACCTTGTCAGCTGGACGTCCATCGGCGTAATATCCAACTCGGTCAAGTCCGACGTTGACGAGCCCGACACAGGCTGGCTCATGCCCGACCTTTACGATTACACCGACAGGGGCGTGGAGGGCTGGCTGGGCGTTCCCGACGAGGACAAGGAAATATGGGACAACAGCCGATTTGCGCCGCAGGTAATCGTAGTAAATCTTGGCACAAACGACAAGGACTACACACGCGGCATACCCGAACGCGAGGCGGCGTTTGAAAAGGGATATGCGGATTTTATCGCAAAGATACGCCGCAAAAACCCCGAAGCGGTCATAATATGCGCTCTGGGCGCAATGGGACAGCAGCTCTGTCCGTATATGGAAAATGCGGTGCGCAGTCTCGGTGACGACAGAATATTCTCCATGCGCTTTGAGGTGCAAAGGGAGGAAAACGGCATCGGCGCGGAGGAGCACCCCTCCATGGCGACACACAAAATAATGGCGAAAGAGCTGGAAAAGGTCATTTCCCAAGTCACAGGCTGGGAAAAAGTATAAAGGAGTAAAAAATCATGCCTATAAATATAGCAATCGACGGTCCTGCGGGCGCGGGAAAAAGCAGTATCGCAAAGGCGGTATCAAAGAAGCTGGGCTTCATTTACGTTGACACGGGAGCGCTTTACCGAGCGGTGGCGCTGACCATGATAAATTCGGGCATCGCCCCCGAGGACAAAGCGGCGGTGGAAAAGCGCCTCTCCGAGCTGGACTGCGGCTTCTTCTCCATTCGCTACATCGACGGCGAGCAGCACGTTTTCGCAGGCGGCGAGGACGTTTCGGGCAGCATACGCACGCCCGAAGTATCCATGGGCGCGTCCAAGGTATCGGCTTATCCTGCGGTGCGCACATTCTTGTTTGAGTTACAGCAGAAGATAGCGCGGGAGAACAATATCATCATGGACGGACGTGACATCGGCACGGTGGTGCTGCCCAATGCCGACCTGAAAATATACCTCACCGCCTCCGCCGAGGAGCGCGCCAAGCGCCGTCTCCGCGAGCTGGCGGAAAAGCCCGACTGCCCCACCTACGAACAGGTGCTTGCCGACATAAAGCAGCGTGACTACAACGATATGCACCGCGACATCGCTCCCCTTAAGCAGGCTGAGGATGCCGTTCTTGCGGACACCTCCGACCTTGACCTTGATGGCTCTATCCGGCTTATACTTGATTTAGTCCGCAAGCATTGTAATATATAACAATTTTACCATATATTATTTGTGCACCCATACAAAGTTAATATCCAGATGAAAAATTCCGCCAACCTGATTTGTATTATGAATAGAACGTTGGTGGAATTTTCC
This sequence comes from Oscillospiraceae bacterium, assembly GCA_051881755.1. GTDB lineage: Bacteria > Bacillota > Clostridia > Oscillospirales > Ruminococcaceae > UMGS363. Next base: position 2,945 of record JBJEQM010000494.1, on the reverse strand, counting down.
GTTTTTGCAGAAAGGATATGATAAAACATGAGAAAAATAACAAAGCGTATCGCGGCGGCGGCTTTTGCGGCAGTAATGCTGACGGGCATGACGGCTGTTCCCGTTTACGCCGCTGACAGCGCCATAACCTCCGCGACGGTGGCGGATCAGGACACAATGAAGCAGGCGCTTACAAAGGTAAAGCAGCGCATAACCATACCCACGGAGCTGAGCGTTTTCAGCTACAGCACAAGCAAGCAGTACGGCATGACCTGCTACCGCTTTACATGGCACACCTCCGACGATTCCAAGGAGTACAGGTCCATGCAGGTGTCAATTGTGGGCGATACCATTATCTCCTGCACAATGCCCGGCAATTACAATATCTCCGGCGAGCCCTCATTTGCCAAGCTCACCGATGAACAGATACTTAAAAAAGCGAAAGAATATCTGAAAAAGCTGGACCCTCACGTTATGGACAGCGTGGAGATGAACATTTCGCTGATATCCCTCAAGGGAGAAACGGCGGCAGTAAATATTCAGCGCGTTGAAAACGGCATCAAGGTCTCCGACAACGGCGGCAGCATTACCGTAAACAAGAACACGGGCGAGCTTATCAGTCTTAATCTTGCATGGTGGGACGACGCAAAATATCCCGACCCGAGCAAGGCAATATCCGAAACGGCGGCGCAGAACGCCTACCGAGATATGAGCACTCTCACGCCCTATTATACAATATACACCGATTGGGAAACGGGCAAGAAAACGGCTTATCTTGTATACCGCACCGACTTCAACGAAGCGCTTAACGCCTATACGGGCGAGCCCTCCACCTACGATGAGGACAGGCAGGCAGACCAAGGAAGCTGGGGCTATCCTTTCGGCGCTTACGCCGCATATGACGACATAGTGGAAGAGACCGCCGACTGCGAAGAAGACGCAGCAGCTAATCCAGCCACGGGCGTGACCTTCACCGAGGAGGAACTGAAAGAGATAACCGCCGACGAGGGGCTTCTCACCGACAATCAGGTTTTAAAGCTTTTCACGGACGATAAGTATATCGCTCTCACGGGAGATTATGAGCTGACCTCCCGCAGCACATACAAAAATGAAGACACGGAGCAGTATTACTCCAACGTGCGTTTATCCGTGCCCGACAAGACCACAAAAAATGCAGACGGTACAACAAGTGTGACCGAATCGAATGAGCCCACCATCTCAGCAACTGTAAACGCCAAGACGGGCGCTGTGGAAAATCTGTATTCATACGGCTCGGCTGCCGAGGACACCTCCAAGAAATACGACCTTGACAAAAACAAGTCCGTCGCGGAGGGCGCGCTGAAGCATTTCCTCCCCGAGCTGGCAAAGCATTACCGCAGCGCTCCCGAAAACGACGAAGCCTACAGCTGGGTAGCCGACGGCAAAACATACTACAACCAGAGCAAGACCTTCGTTTTTAACCGCTACGCAAACGGCGTCCGCGTTGAAGGCGACTATGTAAATATCACCGTCAGCAACGACGGCAAGGTAACGGGCTTTAACTATAATTTCACAAGCATAAACTTCCCCTCCGTGCCTAAGTTTGATAAGAACAAGGCGTTTGAGACACTGTTCGAGCAGCAGGATATGGAGCTTTCATACAAGAGCTATGTCACCAAAAACGGCGTTGTAAAGACATATCTTATATACAGCACCGACGCCTACACTCTGGACAGAAACTACAAAAAGTGCAGCTATAACGGTCTGACCATTGAAGAAAACACCAACAATATCAAGTCCTACAGCGATATAAAGGGCATAACGCAGGAGGAAGCCATCACCACGCTGTTAAAATATAATGTAGCGCTGAGCTCCAAGGACGGCAAGTTTGCCCCCGACGATATCATTACAGAGCAGCAGTTCAACAAGCTGCTGGCAAGCGTAATATACGATTACGAGGTTTATCCCATCAGCGTTATGTTCAGCACATATTCATACATTGAGCAGCACGAGGGCAGAGAGCTTACCAATATAAACGCCGCCAAGCTTTATACCATGGCTGTGGGCGGACAGGATATCGCGCAGCTGAAAGGCATATTCAAGCAGGTGTTCACCGATGTTCCCCTCACCGATGAAAATGCGGGCTATGCGGCTATCGCAAAGGGCGCAGGCTTTATGACGGGCAGCGGCGGCAAGCTTGACCCCGACCACAAGGTAACACGCGCCGAGGCTATACAGATAATTTACGATTTCATAGATAAAAACTCCAAATAATGTAAATGGGCTTTGCGGAATATCTCTGCAAAGCCCATTATTGCATTTCAACAAGTAAATTATTATTTGTCGGGTAACTATGAACAATTTATTGTAAGGGACGGGTCTCCCGTCCCCTACGGTAATATTGTATGGATCTGCATAAAGCATTTATTATATGTTCATTTGTTGAAATAACGTGCGATGTTCGGTTATTTCGGTTGACTAACACGGCTCGGTATGATAAAATATAGGTATATTATTTCGGGAGGACGTTACCATGAAATCGAGAATTATAAGTGATATAAAGGAAATTATCATACTGTACAAATACGACGAGTACCGCGAGGTCATCGGCAGGATAGCCGCAAAGCAGGGCATGACCCTTGTGCAGGCGGAGAACGCCTCGGACAAGCTGGGATATCTTGCAGGCTTCAAGGGATTTTCCGCGGCTGCCGATACATCGGAAGCGGAGAGCGGCTGCATGGTGGTATCGGGTATAAACGGCAGGCGGCTGGATACTCTGCTGAATGCGCTGCGTGAAAACGGCGTGAGAATACCGCTGAAAGCCGTTGTCACCGCCTCCAACCAAAGCTGGACTATCAAGCAGCTTGTCAAGGAGCTTTCCGCCGAGCATCAGCGCATGGGTGGTTAAAACACTCGGCAAAAAAATATAATACAAAAAGCTTTGCAGGACAGATAAAAATGTCCCGCAAAGCTTTTTATATTATTCC
>JBJEQM010000493.1:0-3149 GCA_051881755.1 Oscillospiraceae bacterium | reverse complement strand
CTTGACGGCAGCGTGTTCCAGTGCGATATGTGGCAGCCCGGCATGGCAATTGTTGACTTTACCAATCCTGCCGCCCGTGAATGGTACGCTTCAAAGCTTAGAGTCCTCTGCGAAATGGGAGTAAACGCATTCAAAACAGACTTCGGCGAGAGAATACCCACCAATGTAAAGTATTACGACGGTTCCGACCCCATCGCAATGCACAATTATTATACATATCTCTACAATAAGACAGTATTCAATGTTCTTAAAGAATATTACGGTGAAAATAAGGCTTGTCTCTTTGCACGTTCGGCAACAGCAGGCGGTCAGCAGTTCCCCGTTCACTGGGGCGGCGACTGCTCTGCGGAATATACTTCAATGGCAGAGACCCTCAGAGGCGGACTCTCGCTCGGTCTTTCGGGATTTGGTTATTTCAGCCATGACATGAGCGGATTTGAAGCAACCGCAACTCCCGATATTTACAAGAGATGGGCTGCATTTGGTCTGTTCTCGTCACATTCAAGACTTCACGGCAACTGTTCGTACCGTGTGCCTTGGCTCTTCGATAAGGACGGCTCCACAGAGTGCGTTGACGTTCTCCGCTTCTTCACAAAGCTTAAGGGCAAGCTGATGCCTTACATCTGGGCACAGGCAAACAAGACCTCCACCGTAGGCGTACCTATGATGAGAGCAATGGTCATCGACTATGCCGACGACCCTGCTTGTCTCTACCTTGACAGACAGTATATGTTCGGCGACAACATCCTTGTTGCTCCCATTATTAATGACGAAGGCACAGCGGAATTCTATGTACCCGCAGGCAAGTGGACGGATATAATCTCCGGCAAGCAGTATGAGGGCGGCAAGTATTATAATGAGAAGTACGATTACTTCAGTCTCCCCTGCCTTGCAAGACCCAACAGCATCATTGCTTACGGCGCATTTGAGAGAAACTTCGAGTACGATTACCTCAACAACGCGGAACTCGTTATCTACGAGCTGGAAAACGGCAAGTCCGCTTCCTGCACGATATACGATACCGACTCCAACAAGGTGCTGGAGCTTACAGCCGTAAACAACAACGGCACAATTGATGTAAGCTTTACCAAGAATGCCGTACCTTTCAAGATCACAGTATTCGGCGGCAAGACCGTTGAAGTTCCCGCAGGCTCAGAAAAGGTTACCCTGTAAAATATACGCATAAAAATCAACTCACGCAGTTCATTCCGAATTGCGTGAGTTTTTTAATCGAAGTAAAATAACTCCTCAAACTTTTTATCAAGCGCGATACAAAGTATCAACGCCAGCTTTGCGGTGGGATTGAACTGTCCCGTTTCAATAGAGCTGATGGTATTTCGCGACACGCCCACCATTTCCGCAAGCTGCCCCTGCGAAAGCTTTTTCTCGGCGCGCGCCTCTTTCAGACGGTTTCTCAATATAAGCTGCTCGTCCATGGTGTCACCTCAGTATTAGAGTTATCACCGCAGCGGCTGTTACCAATAACGCAGTCAAGCTGTATGCTACTGCGGATATGATGTTTTTCTTGGTCTTATCCTTTGAAGCACGATAGGAAAATACTATTGCATTATAAAGTGCAAGAAGCGACCACAGTTCAAAATTTATATATCCATTTTTTATATAATGTATAACCGTGTATATTACTCCCAGCGTAATTACAGCCAATGAAGCATAACCCGTGCCTTTCAATGTCACCTGCATCATATATGGATCCTGCGCGCGGTTTTCCTCACGGCTTTTGGCAAGTATCTCATCTTTGTTCATAGCGGCTCCTCCAAATTCAATGACAAGTTTTATTGTCAATATAATATCACTGCCAAGTAAACTTGTCAAGCATTTTGCCAAGTTCACTTGTAATTTTACAAAATATTCATAATTACTTTTGACAGCAAAAAATTATATAAAAGTATTGAATAAGGGAGGATTTTGTGGTAAAATGATATAAATAAAAATCAGGTATGAAAGGATATAATACTATGGTAACTTCACGCTTTACCAACCTTATCGACCTTAACGATATGCCCGTATCATGGTGGAACGAGGTCATTTCTCTCGGCTCGGAGATAGCCGACGCTCCCGAGAAATACGCTCACGCCTGCGACGGCAAAATTATGGCGACCCTTTTTTATGAGCCGTCCACAAGAACACAGATGTCCTTCCAGACAGCTATGCTCCGTCTCGGAGGAACGATAATCGGCTTTGACAATCCCGCCACATCTTCCGTTGCAAAGGGAGAAAACCTAAAGGATACCACAAAGATAGTATCAAGCTACGCCGACATAATGGTCATGCGCAACCCGCTTGAAGGCTCAGCAAAGGCGGCGGCGCTTACAGCGGATTGTCCCCTTATCAACGCAGGCGACGGCGGACACCTCCACCCAACTCAGACCCTCACCGACCTGCTTACTCTCTCCAAGGAAAAGGGGCGTCTCGACCACCTCACTATCGGACTTTGCGGCGACCTGAAAAACGGACGCACAGTCCACTCCCTCTGCAAGGCGCTGGCTTGCTATCCCGACAATAAATTTATACTTATCTCCACCCCCGAGCTTCGTCTGCCGTTCTATATCAAGGATATCCTTAACGCACACGGCTGCGAATTTACCGAGGTAAACACCATAGACGAGGTCATGCCCCGTCTGGACGTGCTGTATATGACAAGAATACAGCGCGAGCGCTTCACATCGGACGAGGAATATGAAAAGCAGAAAAACGTATACTGTCTTGACCGCCCCAAAATGCTGAAAGGCAAAAAGGAGCTTATCGTCCTCCACCCTCTGCCCCGAGTTGACGAGATAGCCGTGGAAGTGGACGACGACCCCCGTGCGATGTACTTCAAGCAGGCAAAATACGGAATGTATGTCAGAATGGCGCTTATACTTACCGTGCTGAAAAATCAGTATCCTACACAACTGCTGACAGGCAATGTAAAGCCCGGCGTATGCTGCAAAAACAAAAACTGTATCACACAGAAAGAAGCGTACCTCCCACGCTCATTCAGAGGAAGCGGCGAGACCTTGGAATGTGAATACTGCGACGAACGGCTTTTGATAGAACATTAAAAAAGCTCCCGAAAACAAAGCGTTTTCGGGAGTTTTGTTCTATTACTGATTATCCTTATCACGGATAGCAACACGTCTTATCTTGCC
>JBJEQM010000492.1:0-3158 GCA_051881755.1 Oscillospiraceae bacterium | reverse complement strand
GTTCCCCATGCTCCCATAAAAATGCCCCTTTCAATGTTACTGTTACATTTTCACTCCGTACTTGTCATAAAATGCCAAAATATCCTCCTGCGACCTTACCAGCTCCGCAAAATGCAGCTTTTTGTCGGCGGCGCTGTAAAAGCCGATGGTCTTTTCCCCCGTGCATATGCTTGACTCAACGCGAATGTCCTCCGCAGTAAACCCGTCGGGGATAGGCTGTGTCTTACTTTTCTTCATTATGCTCACCCTTTGCAATGTCCTTGTAAAACTCCACCGCGCCCTTAATATCATTCTCGTCGGGGCGACCTTTCGCGATACCTCCCACAAGCTTGAACGGACCGAATGTGTCATACCCGAGACAGCCGTACTCGCCCACATATGCACAGCCCTTTTCCTGCACGATACCAAATATCTCGTCGGTATAACCCTTGCGTTTGGAGCCGCAGGTGAATATTGCGAATACTCTCTTGCCCTGCGGCAGACACTTCCGCGCAAGCTCCGTCACAGGCTTGCCGAATTTGCTGTAATATATTCCCGATGCGATGCCGATAAGGTCGAAATCCGTCAGGTCGGCGGAGTCGGTCTTGGCAGAGTCTATCAGGGTAACGTCACCCTGCGCCGCTATGGCGGTCAGCAGCTTGGCGGTGTTTTCGTGGTGGTTGGAATAGTATAATATTGCTGTTTTCATTTTGTATGTCCTTCCGGTATACATTATAAACTTCGTCTATAGGTTGATTAGGAAATAGTATAAGAAAGCCCTTAACAATATTTGCGGTAATTACTGATATCTTTTTCTTCTTCCCCCCGAAGTGCCGCCGCGCTTTTTGTCGTAGACCTTTCTGTCGTCGTGCTTCCTGCGGAGATTGCGGTAGTCCTTTTCGCCGCTGTCCTGAATCCTGCCGTCGTACTGCTTCACCTTTATCTTCTGTCCGTTTATCTTTGTACCCGTCATGGCGTCAAGGATATGCTCCTTATCCGCCTCAGGGACTTCAACCGTAGTGAAACGGTCGTAAATATCTATCTTGCCGAAGCTTTTGCCCGCCATGCCCGTAGCGTCCACCAGAGCGCCCAGTATAAAGTTTGGCGCTATCTTGTGCATTCTGCCTACGGAAATTTCAATCTTGACGGACTTGCCCCCTCTGCCCTTTTTATCCTTGGGCGTGAATACGGGCTTGATAAACTCGGGTACGGAGCGCGTGTCCTTGGCGATACGCATACCGAGCAGCGTTGCGGCTATCTGCTCCGCGGTGTAGCCCTCACTCATGAGCTTTTCCAGCTGGGCGTAACCGCTGTCATACTTGCCCGACTGCACATATTCCTTTACCTTGTCCATAATGCGGTCGGTCTTCTTGGCAATAACGTCGTCCCTTGTGGGGAGGTCACAGCGGGTTATCTCCGCCTTGGTAAATTTTGCTATATCCATAAGCTCCATGACCTGCCGCCTGCCGCTGACTATGGTATAAGCACAGCCGCTCCTGCCTGCACGTCCCGTTCTGCCGATACGGTGGATATAATACTCGTTATCCTGCGGTATATCGTAGTTGAATACAGCGTCAACATCGTCAACGTCGATACCGCGCGCGGCAACGTCCGTGGCGATAAGGATATTCATTCTGCCCGACTTGAACGCGTTCAGCACCTGCGTGCGGCTCTGCTGCTTCATGTCGCCGTGGAGACCTGCCGCCTTGAAGCCGTGGGACACCAAGGTCTCCGTCAGCTCGTCAACCATGTGCTTTGTATTGCAGAATACCATGGATAAACGCGGCTCAAACGCCAGCAGGAGCATTTGCAGAGCGTCGCTCTTCCTGCCCATGGGCACTTCATAGTAATACTGCGCCACGCTTTCAACGGTGCGGGACTTCTGCGCCACGCCCACAACGACGGGGTCGCGCTGATATTCGGCGGTTATCGCCATTATCTGGGGCGGCATTGTTGCGGAGAAAAGCACCGTCTGCCGTTCCTCGGGGATATATTGCAGTATCTCCTCGATATCCTCGCGGAAGCCCATGTTCAGCATTTCGTCCGCCTCGTCCAGTATGATAGTGCGCAGGCAGTCAAGCTTCAGCGTGTGACGGCGGATATGATCCATTACGCGTCCCGGAGTGCCCACGATAATATTTGCGCCGCGCTTCAGCTGTACTATCTGCCTGTCGATGTCCGCGCCGCCGTAGACCGCACAGGGCTTGACCCACGGCATATATTTGGAAAATTTGTTCATTTCTTCGCACGCCTGCATGGCAAGCTCTCTTGTGGGACAAAGAATAAGTACCTGCACGCTGCGGCTGTCATTGCGGTCGATAGAGTCGACCGCAGGCAGACCGAACGCCGCGGTTTTGCCCGTGCCCGTCTGGGAGCGTCCCACAACGTCCCTGCCCTCCAGCAGCAGAGGTATAGTTTTCGCCTGTATCTCGGTAGCTTCGGTGTAGCCCACTTCCTCCACCGCTCGCAATGCTTCCTCGGACAGACCAAGTTCGTTAAATAACATAAACTTCCTGATTTCCTTTCTCAAAAAACCGGCGTTTATTTTCCGCCGGCACTTCCTTTTCCGATAACGTTCAAACAAAAGTTATTATAACACAATATTGTGGGAAATGTCAAATATAAAGCTTTATTTCGGGCAGATATACAAAAAATTTACTTCTGCGGCACAATTGACGGTAAATTTCAACATATTACCGAGTGAACCTGTAAAGCAGCGCAATAATAAAGACCGCCGCCGCAATAAGGAGATATTCACCTATGCGCTTGCCGAGGGTCACGGGTGCTTCGTAATTCTGCCGTATATAGGACGGCATTTTCTTTTTCAGGGACGGGTCTTTTGTACGCTTTATAATATCCAGCTTGCGACCCATAAGCTCAATGACCCTGCCGCATTGGAAATCCCGAACCTTTTTCGCCGCCGCGTTCAGCGTATCGGCAATAATGTACACAACTTCCTCACTCAGCACCTTTTTGTCGAAAAAATCATACAGCCAATCGGCAAATTGCTTATCCGTACACAGCGTATAAAATATATCCGAGGTAAAAACGGTACGCCGGAACGGGATAAAATCTCGGCAGACGGGATTTTCCCACCTTATACTAAACACCATTTAAAATATGAAAAAAATCAAGCCGATAATCTTGCATATATTGGATTTCGGCGCAGATTTTTTCCC
>JBJEQM010000491.1:0-3178 GCA_051881755.1 Oscillospiraceae bacterium | reverse complement strand
AGGTACATCTCTCGTTGACGACGAGAAGATCGACTACTGCAAGGAAATGATGGACAAGGCTGAAAAGCTTGGCAAGAAGCTTCTTCTTCCCGTTGATACAACAATCGCAGCTTCCTTCCCCGATCCTATCGACGGTGATATCGCTGTAGAAGTTGTAGACGCTGACAAGATCCCCGCAGACAAGATGGGTCTTGACATCGGCACAAAGACAATGGAACTCTTTGCCGAGGCTGTTAAGTCCGCTAAGACCGTTGTTTGGAACGGACCTATGGGCGTATTTGAGAATCCCATTCTTGCAAAGGGCACAATTGCAGTAGCTAAGGCTCTTGCCGAGACAGACGCTACAACAATTATCGGCGGCGGCGACTCTGCTGCAGCTGTTATCCAGCTCGGTTTCGCAGATAAGATGTCCCACATCTCCACAGGCGGCGGTGCTTCTCTCGAATACCTGGAGGGCAAGGTACTTCCCGGCGTTGCTGTAATCGCTGAAAAGCAGTAATCGAATATACAAATGATATCACGGCGGAGAATAGGAGAAGTCTTGTTCTCCGCCTTTTTTAAACGAGGTGTCATATGGACGAGAAGATAACAAAACTTAAAGCGTTTAAAGAGTCGGAGAACGGCACGGTATTTTTCTATATACTTATCGGCTTTGTTATAGGTCTGCTGGCGGGTACTCTGCTCGGCAGGATATCACGCTGCGAGGGCATTTCGATATTAAGCAACAACGGCAGCGGTAACAGGGATAACGGAAGCAATAACAGCGAAAAGTAATATAATGTCCGCGTATCATACACGCTGACCATAAATTTTGTTAAAATTATAACGGTCATTAACAAAAAAATAATATATTGCGTCGGAATATATGTTATAATATATAGTGAAATTTTGCGTATGCAGTACGCTATAATAAAAAGGAGTAATTACAATGAACAAATCTGTTAGAAAAGCAATTATTGCAGGCAACTGGAAAATGAACAAGACACGTCCCGAGGCTAAGGAGCTGCTGGAAGCTATCAAGCCTTTGGTTGCAAATGCTGAGGGCAAGGTTGAGGTCATCGCCTGCGTTCCTTACACAAACCTTGAAACTGCCGTAAACGTAACAGCAGGCTCCAATGTTAAGGTCGGCGCTGAGAACGTTCACTTTGAAAAGAGCGGCGCTTTCACAGGCGAAATTTCCGCAGATATGCTTACTGAGGTAGGCGTTGAGTACGTTGTTCTGGGTCACTCCGAGAGACGTCAGTACTTCGGCGAAACAGACGAGACCGTAAACAAGAGAACAAAGGCTGCTCTTGCCGCAGGTCTTAAGCCTATCGTTTGCGTAGGCGAGCTTCTCTGGGAGCGTGAGTGCAACATCACAGAGGAAGTTATCGCTCGTCAGATAAAGCTTGACCTCTTCGACGTTTCCGCCGAGGACGTTAAAAAGACAGTTATCGCTTACGAGCCTGTTTGGGCTATCGGCACAGGCAAGACCGCAACCGCAGATCAGGCTCAGGAGGTTTGCGCATTTATCCGTGCAACTCTTGCAAAGCTTTACGATCAGGCTACCGCTGACGCTGTTACTATCCAGTACGGCGGCTCCATGAACGCAGGCAACGCTGCTGAGCTTCTTTCCAAGCCCGACGTTGACGGCGGTCTTATCGGCGGCGCTTCTCTTAAGGCAGCTGACTTCAACACTATCGTACAGGCTGCTGTAAACGGCTAATTATATCGGGGTGGAGCTTATGAAAGCAAAGGCTAAGAAGATATTGGCGGCGTTGGCTGTCGTTGTGCTTCTGACCGACGTGGGATTTTTCGTCACGGACCTTATCCGCGTAAAGCAATATAAGCTCCCTCCCCGTTTTTGCGTTCCCGTTATCGAGTATGATAACGGCAGCGTGGATCATTACGGGCTTGGATATAAGGTCTGGGAGGATTATCACCCCTTTGACAAGACGGTGGAATATTACGTCGGCTTTTGGTTTATACCCAAGTTTGTAAGTATATGATGAAAGGATTTAAAAAAATGGGAAAGAAACCTGTTGCATTAATTATCATGGACGGCTTCGGCATCAATAAGGATTCCTACGGCAACGCTATTGCCGCGGCAAAGAAGCCCAATCTTGACAGATATTTTGCGGAATGGCCCAACACTACTATCGGCGCAAGCGGCATGGACGTTGGTCTCCCCGACGGACAGATGGGCAACTCCGAGGTAGGTCACACCAACATGGGTGCGGGACGTATAGTATATCAGGAGCTTACAAGAATTACAAAGTCTATCAACGAGGGCGAGTACCTCAAGAACGAGGCTTTCTGCGCGGCTGTTGACAACTGCAAGAAGAACGGCTCTGCGCTTCACCTTATGGGACTTCTCTCCGGCGGCGGCGTACACAGCCATATCACACACCTTTTCGGTATGCTGAAGCTTGCCAAGGAAGCAGGTCTTACAAAGGTATATGTACACTGCTTTATGGACGGACGTGACGTTCCTCCCTCCAGCGGCAAGGATTTCGTTGCGGAGCTGGTTGAGGAGATGAACAAGATAGGCGTTGGCAAGATAGCCACTATCAGCGGACGTTACTACGCTATGGACAGAGATAACCGCTGGGAGAGAGTTGTCAAGGCTTACTCCGCTATGGTTTACGGCGAGGGCGTAATGTGCTCCGACCCCGTACAGGCTATGGAAAATTCCTATGCCGAGGGCGTAACGGACGAGTTTGTTGTACCTGTTGTTGTAGACGCAGAGGGTACTATCAAGGCTAACGACAGCGTTATCTTCTACAACTTCCGTCCCGACCGCGCAAGAGAGATAACACGTACCTTCGTTGACCCCGAGTTCAGCGGCTTCGAGAGAAGAAACGGTATGTTTCCTCTCACATATGTATGCTTCACACAGTATGACGCTACAATGCCCAATGTATTGGTTGCGTTCAAGCCCCAGTCTCTTGTGAACACACTGGGCGAGTATATTTCCTCCCTCGGCAAGACCCAGCTTCGTATCGCCGAGACAGAGAAGTACGCTCACGTAACATTCTTCTTCAACGGCGGCGTTGAAAAGCAGTATGAGGGCGAGGACAGAATACTTGTAAATTCTCCCAAGGTCGCCACATACGACCTCCAGCCCGAAATGAGCGCATACGAGGTAACGGACAAGGTTGTTGAGGCTATCAATGCAGAGAAGTACGATGTTATTATC
>JBJEQM010000490.1:0-3189 GCA_051881755.1 Oscillospiraceae bacterium | reverse complement strand
TCAAAGCCCATGTACGACGCGCTCTCGCCGTTGTAGGATTTGAGCTTGCCGACGATATATCTTTCATTGAGAACAGTGCCCGGAGCAAGATAAGACGGAAGATGCGGAGCGGATTCATTGTAGCCGCATAATTTGCAGATGCCGTTTTCGTCGGTATCCTTGGGATTCATGCAGCCGTAACAAAGATTATACTCAGACATACACCGTCCTCCTTTCAGCTTTAAGAATCGGTACAGCGGATATGCGCCGATACCGTTATTATCGGAAAACTGCATTTAACAATACATATAATATCAGCATTTTATATGTTTGTCAACGGAAACAAGGGAATTGTATACAAATTGTATTCGTTTTGTAATAATTACGGATAAAGGTTACATTGCGAACAAAAAGCGGTATAACACCGCTTTTAATATTATAGCAGAAATCAGGCAAAACGTCAAGCAAACGCCGCTTTTTCGTACTTTTCACCATATCGGCGGCTGCCGCGTAAAAATAATATGTTACAAAAGACCGTAAATTTTGTCCGCCGCCATTATCATAAGGGGCATTGTAAATACGGACGCGATGGTTGATACCGCGAATATCTCCGAGGCGTAGACGCCGTTCCTGCCGAATTTGTTGGCGAACATTATGGTAGACGCCGCCGTGGGCGCGGACGCGGCGATTATCGCCGTGTTCACCGCCATGGTCTCGCCGCGGAACGGGATAAACAGCAGTATGAGCACCAGCGGACCGACGATAAGCTTAGCCGCCGCCGTAAGATATATGCCCGGCTTGCGCACCGCCCTTTTCAGGTCAGACTGGGCTATCATTATACCCGACACCAGCATGGCAAGTGGCGTGTTCAGCGAAGCGATGTAGTTGAGCGGCTCCAGCACGATATCGGGCAGGATAAGTCCCGTAAAGAAAAATACTATACCAAGTATGGTCGCCGCTACCGCAGGGGCTTTCAGCACGTTCAGCAGGGATTTTAAGCTGACGCTGCCCGTCATTACCATTACGCCGTGAGTCCACGACAGCAGGTTGAACAGGGCGATATATGCCGTTACAAAGAACACTCCGTCCGAGCCGTACACCGCGCTTACAAGGGGTATGCCGAGGAACGCGCAGTTTGAATATACCACCGCGAACTGCTCAACGGCGTAGTCCTCGCCGCGGAGCTTTTTGCCGAAAAATATAGTTGCGATAGCGATAAGTACGGCGTGGGATATGAGCGCCAGCAGAAAGGACAGCAGCAGTCCGCTGACCAGCCGCTCGTCCATTTCTTTCTGAAAGGACGTGAAGATCAGCACGGGACAGACCGCGCTTACAACAAAGTTGGAAAGCTGCTTGCCGCCCTTTTTGGAAAATACGCCCGTTTTATATAAAAATACGCCGAACAGAATAAGTACGAACATTACTATAGTCTGCTGCGTTAAAATTTTGACCGTTTCCATAAACTTCCTCAAAAATTCAACAGCACCCCGCAAAAACAGGGCGCTGTAAAAAATATTCCTAAATTTTCATTTTATACATAAATATTGCAGGGGACGGGTCTTCCGTCCCGTTTTATCCTATATTATTTGCAGGGGACATGAACTCCGTCCTCTGCAAACACGACTCAAAGTACCTTGGCAAGAAAGTTCTTGAGCCTGTCGCACTGAGGATTTCCGAAAAACTCCTCGGGAGTGTTTTCCTCAAGAATATATCCGCCGTCCATAAATACAACGCGGGTAGCGACTTCTCTTGCGAAAGCCATTTCGTGGGTAACGACCACCATGGTCATGTTCTCCTCCGCCAACTCGCGCATAACGTTCAGCACCTCGCCTACCATCTCGGGGTCGAGAGCGGACGTTGGCTCGTCGAACAGCATAACGTCGGGCTTCATGCAAAGGGAGCGCACAATGGCGATACGCTGCTTCTGACCGCCCGAAAGCTGATTGGGATAAGCCTCGGCTCTGTCCGCCAGACCTACTCTTTTCAGCAGCTCCACAGCGGTCGCCTCTGCCTCCTCCTTGGATTTGCCCAGCAGCTTCATAGGCGCTATGGTAAGATTTTTCATAACGTTCATATGGGGGAACAGATTGAACTGCTGGAAAACCATTCCCATTTTTTGACGGCACATATTTAAGTTTACCTTGCGGTCGGTAAGGTCGGCACCCTCAAAGTATATCTTGCCGTCAGTGGGAGTTTCAAGCATATTCAGGCTGCGCAGAAAGGTACTCTTGCCCGAGCCGGAGGGTCCGATGATAAAGACCACCTCGCCGCGGCGTATTTCCATTGATACACCGTTTAATGCAGCGTGATCCATCTCCTTAAAATGCTTTACCAGATTGTCCACCTTAATGAGGACTTCGTTATTGTTAGTGGTCACTGCTTCTCATTCTCCTTTCCAGCTTGCCGAAAACAAATTCCAGCAGACATACCATGGCAAGATAGATCAGCGCCACCGCAATAAGCGGCATGAACGCGTCGTAGGTACGGCTTCTGATGATGTCGCCGCCCTTTGTAAGATCCTGCATAGCAATGTAACCGGAAACGGAGGTTTCCTTAAGCAGCACTATAAATTCGTTGCACAGCGCGGGGAATACATTTTTGAACGCCTGCGGGAGGATAATGTGTATCATAGTCTGGGCGTAGTTGAAGCCGAGGCTTCTGCCTGCTTCCAGCTGTCCCTTGTCAACGGACATGATACCTCCGCGGACTATCTCCGCAACGTAAGCGCCCGAGTTGATACCGAAAGCGATGACCGCCACAAATACCTTGTCTACCTTTACCGAACCGAATATGACGAAATAGATTATCAGCAGCTGAACGACAACAGGTGTTCCTCTTATGACAGTAAGATATATCCTGCACAGAAAATTAGGGAATTTCATTCCGCCCGTTATATCGTGAGTGGAGCGTATAACCGCAACGATAAAGCCCAGCACGATACCGAGGAGCACTGCAAAGAACGATACTTCTATGGTCACCAGCAGACCGTCTGTAATGTATTTCCATCTGTCCTCGGCAATAAAATTTAAAACAAACCTGTCTTTCAGATTTAAGAACCATTCCGCCACGGCGGCACACCGGATGTTAATGATATCCATTATATATTTTTCCTTTCCCGACGCAGCTGTGCAACGCCGCGTTTTTATTCTGCGGAGATATACTTATCGATGATCTCCTGAAGCTTGCCGGATTCCTTGAGCTTTGCAAGAG
>JBJEQM010000489.1:0-3191 GCA_051881755.1 Oscillospiraceae bacterium | reverse complement strand
CGCCTATATGCAATATAAAAAAATATTATCATAAGGAGAAGATCACTATGTACCCTAAAATTGGTATTCGTCCCGTAATTGACGGACGTCAGTTCGGAATAAGAGAATCACTTGAAGTTCAGACAATGAATATGGCAAAGGCAGCCAAGGAGCTTATTGAAGCAAACTGCCGCTACGCTGACGGTACGCCCGTAGAGTGCGTTATCGGCCCCTGCACTATCGGCGGCGGTGCCGAAGCGTTCCGCACCGAGGAGTTTTTCTCTACGCAGAATGTTTGCGCCACTCTTTCCGTAACGCCTTGCTGGTGCTACGGCTCGGAAACAATGGATATGAATCCTCTTACGATTAAAGCTGTATGGGGCTTTAACGGAACAGAGCGTCCGGGCGCTGTTTATCTTGCGGCGGTAATGGCGGCTCATGCGCAGAACGGTCTCCCCGCTTTTGCAATATACGGACATGATGTAAAGGATATGGACGACACTTCCATACCCGATGATGTTGCTGAGAAGATACTCCGTTTTGCACGCTGCGCCGCAGCGGTAGGTACAATGAGAAACAAGGCGTATGTGGGACTTGGTGCAGTTGCCATGGGTATCGGCGGTTCATACTGCAACGCTTCATTTATGCAGAAATATCTCGGAATCCGTCCCGAATGGGTGGATATGACGGAAATACTCCGCCGTATCAAGCTGGAAATATACGACCACGACGAGTATAACAAAGCTATTGCATGGATAAAGGAAAAGTGCCCCGAGGGCATGGATGTCAACACCGAAGCAAATCCCGGAAACAAGGACGTTCTTACAAAGGAGCAGCAGTGGGAATTTTGCGCAAAGATGACCATTATTATCCGCGATATCATGCTTGGCAATCCCAAGCTTGCGGAAATGGGCTGGATGGAAGAATCCCGCGGCAGAAACGCTATTTTCGGCGGCTTCCAAGGACAAAGAATGTGGACAGACTGGCTCCCCAACGCCGATTTCTCCGAGAGCATACTCAACACATCATTCGACTGGAACGGCAAGAAGCAGCCCTTTACCCTTGCTACCGAAAATGACGGCTTAAACGGAACTGCAATGCTTTTCGGACGTCTGCTCACAGGTACAGCGTCAATTTTTGCCGATGTAAGAACATACTGGAGCCCCGAAGCCGTTGAACGTGTTACGGGACTTAAGCCTGAGGGCAAAGCAGCAAACGGCTTTATACACCTCATTAATTCGGGTGCAGCGGCACTTGACGGCACAGGCGCTTCAAAGGATAGCGACGGCAGCGGCGTAATAAAGCCATGGTGGAACGTTACCGAGGACGATATCAACGGTATGCTGAAAGCTACAGACTGGTGTCAGGCAAATCTCGGCTATTTCAGAGGCGGCGGATTTTCTTCCCACTTCAGGACACAGGCGGAAATGCCCGTTACAATGATTCGCGTCAACATAATTGAGGGCGTGGGACCCACGCTGCAAATTGCCGAAGGCTACACCGTCGATCTCCCCGATGAGATACACAAGCCCCTTGATGTCCGCACGGATAAGACATGGCCTACCACATGGTTTGTTCCCAACCTTACAGGCAAGGGCGCATTCAAGGATGTGTACAGCGTAATGGCAAACTGGGGCGCTAACCACGGCTCGCTTACATACGGTCACATCGGCGCTGACCTTATTACAATGGCGTCAATGCTCCGCATACCCGTTTCGCTCCACAATGTTCCCGAGGAAAAGATATACCGTCCGCACTCTTGGTCGGGCTTCGGTACATCAGATCTCGAATCGGCAGATTACAGAGCTTGCGCATATTACGGTCCGCTCTACTAATTAATAAGAATATAAAGAACAATGCCGCTGTATATTTTGATACAGCGGCATTTTGTAAGAAAAAACCTGTCATGATTTATTACCACATGACAGGTCAAATTTTTTAATAAAGGAAATTCATAAGCTTCTTCTTTTCCTCTGCAAACTCAGCATCGGAAATAAGTTGATTATCAAGCATAGATTTCAGCTTCATAACGGCAGTCTGGAACTCCTCAAGAGTCATTGTTTCCTTTCCGCCGGTAATATCAGATACATCAACAGCCTTTTCTGCTTTAGGAGCGGGTGCAGGCTTGGGCTCTGCCTTTGGTGCGGGAGCGGGTGCCGGTGCAGGCTTGGGCTCTGCCTTTGGTGCGGGAGCAGGAGCGGGTGCAGGCTTGGGTTCCGCCTTGGGTGCGGGAGCGGGTGCAGGTGCAGGCTTGGGCTCCGCCTTTGGTGCGGGAGCGGGTGCAGGTGCAGGTTTGGGTTCAGCCTTGGGTGCAGGAGCGGGTGCAGGTGCAGGCTTGGGCTCTGCTGCAGTTTTAGATATTTTAGCGGCAGTATACATATCCTCGGGAATAGATTCAAACTCCTTATCCTGCTTCATGCCGCTGGATTCTACCTCTTCGGGAGGAGGAAGTTCGATGCTTTCGGGCAGCTCGATCTCGTCAAAGTCAGCTGCCAATGGTGTGGACTCCATCACCGCTTCAGGCTCGGCTTCGGGAACGGATATTTCGTCCAATCCAAGCATATCGGCAACGCTGAAATCATTTGCTGACGTATTTGAAGCATTGCTCTTATTCGAAGCATAATCAGCTGTAATACGCTCAAACTCTTCATCGGAAGCTTTTTTAAGACGCTCGCGTTCTTTCAGCTTCTCTTCCTCAATATTTTTAAGCTTGTTGTTCTTCTCGTTTTCACGCTGCTTTTCGGTTTTCTTATCAAATTCAGCCTTTGCGCTGGTGATAATGTTAACGATCTCATCATTATTCGGGAAGCAAGGAAGTATTATCCTGCGGCGGTTCATAACGCCCTTTGACGCTTCATCGCACTGAATATAAATGGGACTGTTTTTATTGTTATTATTTATGTATATTTTTGTAATTTCCTCATATCCGCAGCTGAAACGGGTATAGGTAGGATCTTCTTCCTTTGTACCCACCTGATCGCAGATAAACGCAAGACCAAACAAATGCGCCGCTGTAATGGACAGATTAACGTCCTGCGGCTTTGCAAGTATGTTTTCTTTGTAGGTTGTTTCAAAATAAGCCAGCTTTTTTTCGCTGTAAATGTTTGACTGAGCGTCCATAAAAGTATACACCACTTTCCGATAAAATTGCTGCACACACCGAAATTTATATATGAAAAAAACGATTTCAGACCGTAAAAAAATATTTTTCA
>JBJEQM010000488.1:0-3194 GCA_051881755.1 Oscillospiraceae bacterium | reverse complement strand
CGTCCTTTCGCCCTCCTCGTCCATTATTATAAGTCCTATATTTTCAAGCGGGGCATATATGGCGCTTCTTGTGCCGACGACTATCTTTGCCGCGCCGTTTTTTACTCGTTTATACTCATTGAGCCGTCTGCTCAGAGAAAGATTGCTGTGCATAACGGAGACCTGATCTCCGAAAAGTGACTGAAACTTATCCACCATCTGCGGCGTAAGGGATATCTCGGGGATAAGCATTATGACCGTGCGGCCTTGTCTAAGAACGTACTGTATCAGCTTAATAAAGACCGAGGTCTTGCCGCTGCCCGTCACGCCGTACAGCAGCGCCGCGTCGGGCTTGCCGCTGTCGATAAGCCCCTTTATGCCGTCAAAGCACGCTTGCTGCTCGTCGGAGAGGACAATATCGTCGGGACTTTTTTCGGCGGATACGTTTGGCTCTGCCACCACCTCAAAATCAAAGGTCTCCACGATACCCTTTTTCTTCATGGCGTTTATAACGGCGTTTGTCACTCCGCAGATATAAGTTATCTCCTTGACGGAAGCCGCGCCGCAGTCCTCCAGAAGCTCTGCCACCTTGCCCTGCTTGTCGGACAGGGTCGCCGCGCCGCTGTTGAAATAGTCATCGGTAAGGCGTACCATTTTTACGGTATCGTCCTTTTTGCGCCGCTTTACGTCGTCCTTTTCCATGATAAACCCCTTATCAAGCAGCTCTTTTATCTCCGCGTTTTTCGCGTCGTAAATGCTCTCGGGGTCGGACTGTATATCCTGCCACAGCTTCGCTGCCTTGTGGGACAGCTGCGCCGTATCGGGGATATTTTCCGTTACAGCTTCATACTTCTGTGTAAAATTAACGCTTAAACCTATCGGAATAAGCGTTCTGAAAGCCTCAAAATATGTGCAGAGAGTGGTCTCTCTTATCCATAAGAGCATATCCAGCATCTCCGCGTTAAGAAGCGGCTCTTTGTCGATGACAGAACGTATCGGCTTGAACAGGTGGGCTTTTTCCTTATCGGTATCCGATAATTCCTCCCACGGCACTATATTCAGCACCACGCCGATACGCTTTTTGTTGCCCTTTCCGAATGGAACGAGCACTCTGCATCCTGCAAAGACGCGCTCCGTCATATCAAACGGGATCAAATATTTGTAACGTCTGTCGTATCCGTAGCTTGTATTGCTTACCGCCACGGAAGCATAGTTATTAGACGCCAATTATATTCCTCCAAATTATTCCGATTTGCCCGTTCTCAAAGAGGGATCTTCGACAATAAAGTACTTTCTTGCCGCAAATTCCTCAACAGCAGTCTTAACGGGCTTCTGCTCCAAAATCATTTCCTTTTCGCAAAGCTCGTCGGCAATTTCTCTTGCTCTCTTTGCAACCGCGATAACAACGGAATAGTAGCTCTCTCCCTTTGCAGCGATCTGTCCTATAGTTGGTCTAAGCATTATTCAACACCTCATCAATTAAATATCCTGATTTATCTTTTTTAAGCTCCTGCGCCCTTATTATGGACAGCAGGTCGTTTACAGCAAGCTCCAGCTCGCCGTTTATCATAACATAATCATACTGCGAAGCCATTTTTATCTCACGCTCCGCCTGCGAAAGACGTTTCTCTATGACCTCCTCCGTCTCCGTGCCGCGCTTGTTAAGTCTGCGGCGCAGCTCTTTCAGCGATGGGGGCAGTATAAACACCGATACCGCGTCGGGACGCTTCTTCATAACATTCAGCGCGCCCTGTACTTCTATCTCCAGTATAACGTGCTTGCCCTCGTTAAGCATATCCTCCACGGGCTTCAGCGGCGTGCCGTAGTAGTTGTCGCAATAGGAAGCATATTCCAGCATACCGTCGTTGGCGATAAGCTCCTCAAACTTCTCCTTGGTAAGGAAATGGTAATTTATGCCGTCAGTCTCACCGGGACGGGGCGCTCTCGTTGTTGCGGAAATGGAGTAGTAAAATCTCTCGTCCTTTAAGACTTCCGCAAGTATGGTACCCTTGCCGCAGCCCGACGGGCCCGACACGATAAAAAGCGAACCTTTACTCATCGTCTGCCACCTCTTCATCATCGTTAAGTCTGCCCGCCACCGTTTCGGGCTGCACCGCCGACAATATAACATGATCGCTGTCCATTATAATGACCGCGCGCGTTCTTCTGCCGTATGTCGCGTCAATAAGCATACCCTTGTCCTTGGCGTCCTGTATGATACGCTTTATGGGCGCGGACTCGGGGCTTACTATGGTGATTAGCCTGTTTGCGGAGATCATGTTTCCAAAGCCGATATTTATCAGTTTCATAATGTACTCCTGCCGTTTTTACTCTATATTCTGTATCTGCTCTCTGATTTTTTCTATTTCGGATTTCAGCTCCACCACAATTTTGGTGATGTCGATATCCTGCGCCTTTGAGCCAATTGTGTTGGACTCGCGGTTAAACTCTTGGATAAGGAAATCCAACTTTCTGCCCACAGCCTCGTCGGAATTGAGCAGCTCTCTGCACTGAGCGATATGACTTCTCAGGCGCACCGTTTCCTCGTCCACGGCGGTTTTCTCGGAGAAGATGGCAGCCTCGGTGATGATGCGCTGCTCGTCTATCTTTTTGTCCTCCAGAATTTCCGTCAGCTTATCGAAAAGACGTTTGCGGTAATTTTCCGTTACAACAGGCGAACGTTCCTCAACCTTACCCACAAGCTCCGTGATATAATCAAGCCGCGAAAGAATATCCTCTTTCATCTTGACGCCCTCGGCTTCACGCATGGCAATAAAATTATCCAGCGCCTTTTCCGCGGTCTGCTTTACGTCGTTCCAGACAGCTTCTTCATCCTCCTGAGCCTTGCGCACGTTGAAGATGTCGGGCAGGCGCATTATTCTGGAAAGCGTAAGGTCGTCGGTGAGACCGAGCTCCTCATTTGCGCCGCGCAGAGCCGTGATGTACTCCTTGGCGATCTCCTTGTTTACCTCGATAATTTCATCGTCTCCGTTAAGATTGTAAACGGTAATGCCAACGTCGACCTTGCCGCGGGATATCCTGCCCTGCAAAAAGGTTTTCATTTTTTCTTCAAGGAAGCCGTATGCTCTCGGCACTCTCGCCGAAAATTCGTAATATCTGTGATTGACCGACTTGATCTCCACAAGAATATCACGTCCGTTTACCGTTTCAAGGCAGCGTCCGAAGCCTGTCATGCTTTTTATCATACAATCACC
>JBJEQM010000487.1:0-3197 GCA_051881755.1 Oscillospiraceae bacterium | reverse complement strand
CAGTTCCCTCCGCTCCCACAAAGACAGGCTGCGATTTTGCAGGCTGGAGCATTAACGGCGCTGAGGCTATCACGGAAAATGTAGCAGACGCGGTCAAGGCGGCTATTACGGCAGCGCTTGATACCGAGGATACATCGGACGACATTATCAACGTTAAGGCGACATACAATGATAAGGACGAAACCGTAGAGGTAATCGTAACAAACGGCACAGGCACAGGTACTTACAATATCAACGCTGTTGTAACGGTAACGGCAAACGCTCCCGCAGAGGGTATGAAGTTCTCGCATTGGACGGACGGCACGAACATTCTCAGCTACAACACAAGCTACAGTTTCTATGCTGCTAAGGATATTACATTGACAGCGGAATATGTTGCTGATACTGTTGAGGTTGAGGCTGTGGGTACTACGGAAATAATTGAGGTTTCTACGGATACAACAAATAAGACAATAACATTTGTTTCGTTGTCAACAGTACCGGAAGGCTGTACAATTCAGAAAGCAGGTGTCATTGCTACAAACAACGTAGCAGTTGCAAGCGGAACATTTGACGATACGACAGCAATTATTATCCGCGGCGATTCTTGGAGCGGAAGTTCTTACAGATATTCGTGGACAATCGGTATGAATGACCCTGATGTTGTTGTTTATGCAAGAGCATATCTTGTTTATACAGACAAAAATGGTAATACACAGACAATTTACGGTGCTGTAAAGTCAACAAGCGTAAATGGTTAATAGGAGGATATCAATGAAAGAAATTTATGAAACACCCGAAATGGAAATTGTTGAGTTTGAAACAGAAGATGTTATCACGACAAGTGTAGGTGCAGGCGAGGGCGGCTCACAAGATGGTCCTGGCTCATTAGGCTAATACAAAAAGCGGCAGGCAGCTTCGGCTGTCTGCTGTTTGTATAAGGAGATACTATGAAAAAAATTGCAAAATACATAACGGCGGCGGTGCTGGCGGTTTGCCTGTTCTGCATGACGGCAATATCGGCGCTTGCATATACCGAGGGGTATTTCCGATACGAAGTGACCGACGGCGTTATCACCATAACCGAATATTTCGGCAGGGAGGAAAATGTCACCGTGCCCAATATGATAGCGGGTACGCCCGTGTCGATCATCGGCGAGAATGTTTTCCCCGACGGCTGCGGCGTAAAGACGGTCAACCTGCCCGATACTATTATGCAAGTGCAGGATAACAGCTTTGGCGCAAGCGTGAATGTTGTATATGCGGTCATTCCCGAGCAGACAACAACTGCGCCCACACCCATCGAGCCGACTGTGTCGGAGCCGAGCGTCAGCGATAATACGGGCGGTGCTCCCGTTATGCCGCAGGAAAGCGTGACCGACATTGTAACAACGCGTACCGAGGACGGCGCTGTGTACATTGTGGAGGAAACAGCAGACGCTCCCGTCGAGACCGTACCCGACATAGGTGAGGGCGGCATGGAAGAAGTGGAGGTCATTGCCGATGATGAGCCTGCGGTGACGGCTGTTCCCGATAACACCGAGAAAACTCCTGCGGAAGATACTGCCGAAACGTCGGCTCCCGTGGCTGAAACGATAAATCAGCCTGCCGAAAGCACTGTAAGTCTTGCGGTGAATGATGACGGACAGCTTGTTGCGGTGGACGAAAACGGCAGTGAGACCGTCCTTGATGACAGCACAGGCTATACGGTTTCAACCGACGCGGAGGGCAATATTGTCATACTTGACGATAAGGGCGAGCTGGTAAATGCCGAGGATATTGTCACAGCTGCGGTCGAGCCTGCTGTGACCGAAAAGGCGCAGAGTAATGTGCTGCCCATAGTGCTTGCGGTGGCGGCGGTTGTAATTATCGCGGCGGTCGTGATAATTATTGTAAAGCGGAAAAAGTGATGGGCGAGATGTTTACAATAAAGCTGGCGGGGAAAAATATCGGGATAGCTGCCATAAACGGCTATGTCCGTGAATACTGCCGCGATTATCTTACCGAGGACAAGGCGGATTTTGATGTAGCCATAAGTCCGTCCGATATTGAGTATGAGCGTGAGCGCTCCGCTGCCGAGGACAAAAAAGAGGGTATACCCGTGCGCAGTTTCAGCGACAGCTACCTTGAAACGCTGGCGGTATACCGCAAGATAGCGGACAAAATGCTTGACTATGATACCATACTTTTCCACGGCTCTGCTGTTGCAGTAGACGGCGTGGGGTATCTTTTTACGGCAAAAAGCGGCACGGGTAAGTCCACACATACGCGGCTCTGGCGGGAAATGCTGGGCGAGCGTGCGGTGATGATAAATGACGATAAACCCTTGATTTCGCTGTCGAAAAGCAGTATAATGGTATATGGAACACCGTGGGACGGCAAGCATCGGCTCAGTACAAATATGTGTGTGCCGCTGAGGGCGCTGTGTATATTGGAGCGCGCCGAGGAAAACCGCATTGTTCCCATAACAAAAAAGGACGCATACCCTATGCTAATGCAGCAGGTGTATCGTCCGACGGGCGCTGACGGTATGATGAAAACGCTGGCGCTTATTGACAGGCTGGCGGCGGGCGTGAAGCTGTATCGGCTTGGCTGTAATATGGATATACAGGCGGCTGAAATTTCTTATAAAAAATTGTCCGAAAATACTTGACAGGAGGATAAGCCTGTGCCACAATTATACATACATACATACATACATACATACATACGGATATAATTTACCTTTATTAACCGAATATAACACATTTCTTTTCGCTTGTGACGGCTCTGCCGTTTGCAATAGAGTTTCAGCGAAAGGGGGTGTGTGAAATGGAGAAGTATATTGCTCCCGAAATGGAAGTTGTTGAGTTTGACAATGAGGATGTTATTACTACAAGTTGTCCGGCAGGAGTTGATGAAACGGAAATAAAATTTGGAACTGGTTACCCTGATTAAAAAGAAGCAAAGAATGTGGTTGAAATGGTAAGCAGTTATCCATCGTTCCAACCTACGCGGCAGAAAGTTAAAACATTCTGCCATTGATTTCCGAGCAGGCAGCTTCGGCTGCCTGCTACTCCAAAAATAACGTTCACAGAAAGGACGATCAATATATGAAACTGAAAGATAATTTTATTACACACGAAGCAGACGGCGAACAGATAATGGTCGCGGCGGGCGGTGCTTTTGCGGGCATGGTGCGCAGCAACGCCACAGCCGCTTTTATCGTTGACTGCCTT
>JBJEQM010000486.1:0-3199 GCA_051881755.1 Oscillospiraceae bacterium | reverse complement strand
CTTTTCCCTGAGCTTATTTGGGAACGCCATACGTCCCTTGAGGTCGATCGTATGTTCATATGTACCCATAAGGGAATTACCGCTCACGCTTCACACCGCCTTTCCACATAGTACTGTTAATAACAAAATTCACATAAAAGCGCGATTTTTCGACATTCGGCAGAGCACCTCAAAGGTTTTCCACCGTTTCCTCATCGGAAGTTTTCCACACTGTGTGGAAAACTATGTGGAAAGTTCACCACTTATCACCACTTTTATGGACTTTATCACCACTTTAATGATATTATACACCATAGCCGCCATTTTTGCAACCGTGACAGAAAAAAACCCGAAAAATTAATAAAAAACTTTTTCGCCGATTTTTGTGCAACAATAACAAAAACGTCCGTTCTGTTTTGTTTTCGACCAAATATTATTATGTCGATATGGGTCGGAAAAGTCCTTACTGAAAATGTGCACAAGCATAATTAACAAAAAATACAAAAATATATACAAATATACTATTGAATATATCGGACTGTTGATTTATAATAAATATGGTTAATCAGGAATCATGACCTGAAAGGATATGATAATATAAATGTTAAAAGCGATCGGTTCAAAGCTGGATCTTGAGGATCCCGATGTTAACACATATTACTCCTTGGTAGCAGATCTCCTTGACAGTGAAGTGGTGCAGGAAATGAATAATTACACTCATCACGGAAACACCACTTGTTTCCAGCATTGTCTGAACGTTTCATATTACAATTATAAAATTTGCAAATTTTTTTCCCTTAACGAGCGCGCAGGCGCGAGAGCGGGGCTTCTTCACGACCTTTTCCTTTACGACTGGCACACCTACGACCGTCCCAAGGGAGAGCGTATGCACGGCTTCACCCATGCGAAAAAGGCGCTGGAAAATGTAAAAGAGAATTTCTATGTGTCCGATTTGGAGAGCGACATTATCGAGAAGCATATGTTTCCGCTGAATCTCTGCTCCATTCCGCGCTACCGCGAGACCCTTGTTATCGTGTTCACGGACAAACTCTGCGGCGTTATGGAGGTGCTTTCTTACAGAGGTCATGTTATCAAGAACGCCTTATCCCGCAAATCAAAAACCGCCGAATAAAAATCAACGGCTGTCGTTATCATACGGCAGCCGTTTTTCAGTGAACAGTTAATAGTTAACAGTTTGAGCTTACTGTTTACTGTTAGCTTTTTATACTATTTCCTAATCAACCGTTAGACTTTGTCTATAAGGAGATTAGAAATTAGTATTACTATCAACTATTAACTGTTAATTGTCAACTCTTCACTATTCACTATTTTCTAAAAAAGCCCTCCCCGAAAATTCGGAGAGGGCATAATTTGTGTTGTATTACTTATCGCCGACAAGCTCTCTGTAAAGACCGAGGTAAAGCTCGGCAGAGGTATCCCAGCTGAAGTCGGTAGTCATGGCTGTTTTCATGATGTACTTCCAGCGCTTATTGTCGTTGTATGCGTCTCTTGCGCGGCGTGTTGCGTCAAGCATATCATGTGCGTTGTATGTCTTGAACGTGAATCCGTTGCCGTCGTCGTTGCCTGCGTCGCGGACGCTGTCGCGGAGACCGCCTGTTTCACGCACTATTGGAATTGTGCCGTAACGCATGGATATCATCTGCGCAAGTCCGCAGGGTTCGCTCTGGGACGGCATAAGGAACATATCAACGCCCGAGTAAATTCTTCTTGCAAGGGCAGGAACAAATCCGATAGTTGCACTTACTCTGTCGGGGTGTCTCCACGCCATCTCACGGAAGAAGTCCTCGTATATCTTCTCGCCCGAACCAAGTATCGCAAACTTATAGCCGAGGTTGAGCATATCCTCGAAAACATACTTGATAAGGTCGATACCCTTATGAGATACAAATCTCGTTACGATACCCATTGCAGGCTCGTTGCCCTCCTGCAGGTTAAGCTCCGCAAGCAGCGCCTTTTTGCACTCTTCCTTGCCCTTTGTATTCTTGGCGGTAAAGTTCTTTACAATGAGAGGGTCGCTCTCGGGGTTATAAAGATTTACGTCGATACCGTTAAGGAAGCCGCAGAGCTTATACTGCTTGTTCGCAAGAGCTCTGTCCAGACCGTGAGAATACCACGGGTCAAGAATTTCCCATGCGTAGCTGGGTGATACGGTGGTTATCTTGTCGGCTGTCTCAAAGGCGCCCTTCATAAGGTTTACGCAGCCATCATACTCAATAAGACGTGTATGGTACATAGGAATACCAAGCACCTCGTTGATGACCTCCATGCCGTATTTGCCCTGATACTGTATATTGTGGATAGTGAAAACTGTCTTGATGTTCTCGTAGCCGTACTGATATTTGTAGAAAATATTATAGTATACGGGAACGAGGGCTGTCTGCCAGTCGTTGCAGTTGATGACGTCGGGCATCCAGTTGATATATTTCAGCATTTCCATAATGGCTCTGGAGAGGAATACAAATCTCTCGCAGTCATCGTAGAAGCCGTAAAGACCGTCTCTGCCAAAATAGTATTCATTATCGAGAAGATAATATGTAACGCCGTCAACGTCGCCCTTGAACACGCCGCAGTACTGCTTTCTCCAGCCGACATCTACGGTGAAGTTAGTCATAAATTCCAACTTGCTGCGAAGCTCGGGCTTTACGTTTTTATACAGCGGAAGTACAACTCTTGCGTCGTGACCCGCTCTGCAGAGAGCGGGGGGCAAAGAGCCTGCAACATCTGCAAGTCCGCCCGAAGCAGCGTAAGGAAGCGCTTCCGAAGCAGCATATAAAATTTTCATCATATCATTTCCTTTCAAATCAGATTACAGCGCCCTTGCCGATATAAAGAGGATAGTTCTCCGAGCCTGTGAGCATACGCTTATCGCCTACAACAACGTTCTTGTCGGAGATAACGCAGCTTACCTCGCACTTTGCGCCGATATTGGTATCCTGCATAAGGATACAATTCTTTACAACAGCGCCCTTGCCTATCCTTACGCCTCTGAACAGGATAGAGTTTTCAACCGTGCCCTCAATGATACAGCCGTCGCCGATAAGGGAGTTCTTCACCTTTGCGCCGATAGCGAATTTTGCGGGCGGATTGTCTCTTACCTTTGTATAGATAGGTCTGTTTGCGATAAAAAGCTTGTTTCTGTTGTCGGTGGAGAGGAGGTTCATGTTTGCTTTGTAGAATGTATCCATGGAGCAGATCCTGC
>JBJEQM010000485.1:0-3217 GCA_051881755.1 Oscillospiraceae bacterium | reverse complement strand
CTAGCAACTTCTGTCCGCGGCATCTGGACGCCCTGCTGGAGACCGCCGAGATTATCCCCGCGGTAAATCAGATACGTCTCTGTCCCGGCGACGTGGACGACGAGACCGTCTCCTACTGCCGCAGTAAGGGTATGCTGCCGGAAGCGTACAGTCCTCTCGGCATGGGCAAGGCGTTTGAGTCGGAAGCCATAAAGGATATAGCCGCAAAATACGGCAGGAGCGTGTCGCAGATATGCCTGCGCTGGAGCCTGCAAAAGGGCTTTCTTCCCATTGCCAAGGCGACCTCTCCCGAGCACATCGCGGAAAATCTGCGGCTGTACGATTTTGAGCTGGAAAGCGCCGATATGACCGCTCTCTCCATGATGACGGGCGAGTGCGGCGTTCACTCCAATCCCGATGAAAAACCGTTCTGAATACTTATACTATTATATATTATATACGGGCGGATCTCATATCCGCCTGTATAATTACCGAAAGGAATTACCGAAATGAAGCTTCTTGCAATAGACGGCAACAGCATAATGAACCGCGCCTTTTACGGCATAAAAATGCTGTCCAACAAAAAGGGCGTGTTCACCAACGCCCTCACGGGATTTATGAACATTTACCTTAAGGTGACGGCGGATATCAAGCCCGAGGCGGTCGCCTGCGCGTTCGATATGCGTGCGCCAACGTTCCGTCACAAGGCGGACAGCGAATACAAAGCCAACCGCCACGGTATGCCCGACGAGCTTGCACAGCAGATGCCCCTTATCAAGGAGCTGCTGACGGGCATGGGCATACGCGTGCTGGAGACAGAGGGCTTTGAGGCGGACGATATTCTCGGCACGCTGGCAAAGGGCTGCTCCGACAGCGGTGACCAATGCTATATCCTGACGGGAGACCGCGACTCCTTACAGCTTGTGAACGACAATGTCACGGTGCTTCTCCACGGTACAAAGGAGCTGAAAGTTTATACTCCCGGTAAATTTCGTGAGGACTACGGTTTAGAGCCTTTGCAGCTTATCGACCTGAAAGGACTTATGGGCGACAGCTCGGACAACATCAAGGGCGTTAAAGGTATCGGCGAAAAAACCGCTCTCACTCTTATTAAGGAGCACCACAGCATTGAGCAGCTTTATGCCGACCTTGACAGCGGAAACTTCACCGCCACCAATTCGGTAATAGCCAAGCTTCAAGCGGGACGTGATGACGCCGCACACAGCAAATGGCTTGCCACCATCGTTTACAACGCCCCCGTCGATACAAAGGCGGAGGACTATATTATAAAAAACACCGACGAAAAGGCGGTATCCGCACTGCTAACCGATCTGGAAATGTACAAGCTGCTGGAGCGACTTAATATGAAGCCCTCGGCGGAAGTACCCGCTTCGTCGGAGGAGTTTCCCAAGCAGGAGAAGATAAATTATACCCTGTCCGAGGAAAATATACCCGATAATATTGCGGGAGATATTGTGTCGTTTGTTTATACGGACGGTATAATAAAGGCGGCGTACAATAACACAATATACACTATATCCGATAAAGAATCTCAGCTGAAATTCCTGTCCTCGGACTGCGAGAAATACTCATTCCGCGCAAAGGCGGCGTATCGTCTCTGCTTCGATAACGGCTGCGAGCTGAAAAACCTCACCGCCGACGCGGACATTCTGGGCTACCTGCTGAACACCTCCTCGTCGGAGTACACCATAGAAAAGCTTTGCGCCGAGTACGGCTCTTTGTACTACGGCGATATGGGCGAAAATGCCGATATTGCAAGCCTGCGTCAGCTTTGCGGAGTGCTGCTGGGCGAGGTGAAAAATCAGGGCATGGAGCAGCTTCTCACCGATATCGAGCTGCCCCTGACGGAAGTGCTGGCTTCAATGGAGCATTACGGCGTGCGAGTGGACGCGGAGGGCGTGAAAAGCTTCGGCGAGGGGCTGACGGCGGACATCAGCGGCATCGAGCAGCAGATATATTTTATGGCAGGGCACGAGTTCAACATCGGCTCGCCCAAGCAGCTTGGCACGGTGCTTTTCGAGGAAATGGGTCTGCCTGCCAAGAAAAAGACCAAGACGGGCTACTCCACCAACGCCGACGTGCTGGAGGAGCTTCGGGGCAAGCATGATATAATCGACCTTATTTTGCAGTATCGCCAGCTTACCAAGCTGAACTCCACCTATGTTGAGGGTCTGCTTAAGGTGGTGGACAGCGACGGACGGGTGCGCTCCGACTTCAAGCAGACTGAGACCCGCACGGGACGTATCTCCTCCACCGAGCCGAATTTACAGAATATCCCTGTTCGCACGGAACTGGGACGAAATATGCGCAAATTCTTCACCGCCGCCGAGGGGTACACTCTCCTTGACGCGGACTACAGTCAGATAGAGCTGCGTATTCTCGCCCACATGAGCGGCGACAAAAATATGCAGCAGAACTTCATCAACGGCATGGATATACACACCGCCACCGCCGCGCAGGTGTTCGGTATGCCTGCTGACATGGTAACGCCCGAAATGCGCCGCGCGGCAAAGGCGGTCAACTTCGGCATTGTCTACGGCATCGGCGCGTTCTCTCTCTCCAAGGACATTGACGTTTCCGTGGCGGAGGCTGACCGTTATATAAAGAATTACTTTGCAAACTACCCCAAGATAAAGGAGTTTATGGATAACGCCGTGGAGCAGGCGATAAAAACGGGCTACGCTGTGACCATGTTTAACCGCCGCCGATATATCACCGAGCTGAAAAATTCCAACAAAAATATACAGGCGTTCGGCAAGCGCGCCGCCATGAACGCGCCTATCCAAGGCACGGCGGCGGACATTATAAAGATAGCCATGGTCAAGGTGTACCGCCGCTTGAAAGAGGAGCAGCTTGACGCGCGGCTAATTTTGCAGGTACACGATGAGCTTATCATCGAGGTCGCGGAAAAGGACGCGGAGCGCGCCGCCGCAGTCCTCGGAGAGGAAATGCGCGCCGCCGCGGCTTTGGACGTGCCACTCACCGCCGACGTTGAAAAGGGCTTCACATGGTATGACGCAAAGGGTTGAGAAAGCTGCCCGATGGCTGCTTGAATTTGTTGTATACAGCTTCATCGGCTGGGTGTACGAGACGGTGCTCACCTCAATTGTGTGGGGAAAATTTGCGGAGCGGGGCGTGCTTCACCTGCCTCTGCTGCCTATATACGGCTTTTGCTCACTGCTGCTTATACTGATATTCGGGCGGATAAAAAGCATAC
>JBJEQM010000484.1:0-3218 GCA_051881755.1 Oscillospiraceae bacterium | reverse complement strand
GATCTACTCATATAGACAAAGCAGGGATTTTATGATATAATAAATGTTGTAAAAAAATAAAGGAGCATCGGTAAAATGAATAATGAAATAACCGCCGCGGAAATGAAAGACCTGCCGTCGGACAGCTTTATGCTCATAGATATAAGGGACGAATACGCTTTCGGGTACGGACATATTGACGGAGCGGTAAATATACCGCAGAAACAGTTTGATGATAATATGTCCGCTCTGCCGAAAAACAAAAAGCTGATAATCTGCTGCAAAAGCGGAGCGGTCAGCCGCGAAATTGCGGACGAGCTGTGCGGGCAGGGCTTTGAAGCATATAATCTTACGGGCGGCTACTGTGAGTGGCTGCGTTTAAAGCTTGAAAATGCCGAGATCACTGCATCGGTGGAACAAAGCATAAGAAAAAAATTTGGCAGAACAATATGGAGCAAATTTGCCAAAGCCATTACGACTTACGACCTTGTAAGTCCGGGTGACAAAATTGCCGTCTGCATTTCGGGCGGCAAGGATTCCATGCTTATGGCAAAGCTTTTTCAGGAGCTTAAAAGACATGATAAATTCCCGTTTGAGCTTGTATTTCTCGTGATGGATCCGGGCTACAGTCTCGAAAACCGCAGCATTATCGAGAAAAATGCCGAAGCCATGTCCATACCTCTGACCATATTTGAGTCGGATATTTTTGAGGCTGTTTACAACGTGGAAAAGTCGCCCTGCTACCTTTGCGCACGAATGAGGCGAGGACATCTCTACAGCAAGGCGAAAGAGTTGGGCTGCAACAAAATTGCTCTCGGACATCACTTCGACGATGTTATCGAAACTATCTTGATGGGAATGTTATACGGCGGTCAGGTGCAGACCATGAGGCCGAAGCTTCACAGCACAAATGTTGAGGGAGTGGAGCTTATACGCCCATTGTATCTTAGCCGTGAGGACGAGATAAAGCGCTGGCGTGATTATAACGACCTCCATTTTATCCAATGCGCCTGCAAATTTACCGATACCTGCACCACCTGTACGCCCACAAATACAGGCTCAAAGCGGCAGGAGATAAAGCGTCTTATAGCCGAAATGAAAAAGACCAATCCGCAGGTAGAAATGAATATTTTCCGCAGCGTTGAAAACGTCAATCTTAAAACGGTCATAGCATATAAGGACGCTCTCGGCACACACAGCTTTTTGGACGGATATAAATGATACGGCAATACTTGGGTAATGCTATGCAGGGCTGATGAATGGTAATTTGCCGGAGGGGGTCAATATGAAAATTGCGCTTGCACAAATGAAAATGTCATCGGATATGAATGAAAATCTTAACAAATCGCTGGATTTTATTCGCAGCGCAGCGGAAAACGGCGCTGATATTATCTGTTTTCCCGAGGTGCAGCTGTCTCCGTTTTTTGCCCAGTATAAGGGGAAAGACGCTGACGAATACCTTATAACGGAGGACGACAGGTATGTTAAGGAAATATGCAGACTTTGCAAGGAATTAAAGATATATGCCGCACCGAATTTTTATATAAAAGAAAACGGCAGAAACTACGATATGAGCCTTCTGATAGATGATAAAGGCGAGATGCTCGGCAGGCAGAAAATGGTCCATATAGCGCAATGTGAGCATTTTTATGAGCAGGATTATTATACTCCCTCGGAGGAAGGCTTTCGGGTGTTCGACACCAAATTCGGAAAGATAGGCATCGTTGTTTGCTTTGACAGGCATTATCCCGAAAGTATCCGCACACAGGCTCTTAAAGGCGCCGATATTATCATCATTCCCACAGCCAATACAAAATCAGAGCCGTCTGAAATGTTTATATGGGAAATAAAAGTGCAGGCATATCAGAACAGCGTAAATATTGCCATGTGCAACAGGGTAGGCATTGAAGATAAAATGGAATTTTCGGGCGAGTCAATTGTTGTCGATCACAACGGAAATACGGTACTGCTTGCCGATGATACGGAGGGACTTTATTTGACCGATATTTCACTTTTGGAAACGGCACAAGTGCGGCTCGGGAAACCATATACTTCTCTGCGGAGAAAAGAGCTTTATGAATAATGGCTGTAAAAGCCGCTCGGCGGGAGTTGTTGTCTCCATGACAACTCCGCCATGGATAAGTGCGCAGAATTTTTTTAGGCAAAGGCGTTAGCCGGTGGTTGTTCGGTATTGCTTTAATTAAGAGAACTTTACTCCAACTTTATATAATTATGGTGGCACTTTTGACATTGTATCGGTATAATTTTAATATCTGATCAACCTTAGGCGTGCCTTAAATCGGCGCATAATTGAAATGGAGGAGTAAAAGTGAAAAGATTGACAAGCTTACTGCTGGTATTCCTTCTGCTTATGACAACGGTTTGTACCGTTTATGCAGAAGAGCCCGCACAAACTGCCGAACTGCTGATCGATCAGGTCTACGGCGGAGGAGGAAAGAGCGAAACGCCTATTTCCAACAGCTTTATTGAGCTGTACAATCCCGACAGCGCGGATAAGGATATATCCGCCTATTCGCTGGTATACGACGGCTTAACACTGGCTCTCAGCGGTACGATACCTGCTAACGGCTCATATCTTATCGTGGGTGCGTCGGAGGAAACTACCGACGATTTTCTGACCTACGACCTGCCCGACGCAGATATGACCTGCGACTGGGTCATCAGCAACAAAAGCTATACAATTAAGCTGATGAAAGATGATACCGAGGTCGATTCCGTGACAGCGGGAGACAGTTCAGCCACAAAAATCTCAAAGCAGAAATCATTGAAAAGAAATGACCACGGTGATTTTCAGCTCATCGTCTGGGAAAAGGAGTCGGTCACGGTAGACGAAGCCTATGTTGCCGCAAATGCTCCACGGAACAGCAGCGGTAAGTACGGCAGCGTTCATAAGGAAGATACGGAGCCTGTCTACACTCCGGCTGTTACGGGCGATACAAGAGTAAACGGATATTATAACGGCATCGGCTCTCTTGATATGCAGCTTGCGGGCAGATATAATTCGGGCGCTATGAACGCCGACGGCGGCAGCCTTGAAATAGTTACATACAACCCCGTAAACGGCTTTGCTTACGCTGTCAGCGGCATTAAGGGCAAGCTTATTGCCGTAGACTTAAACGGCGATATGAGCGGCGACAGGGTAACTTCTCTTGCGGGTATAGAGTATAATGTGAAAGCGCTGGTAAACGGATTTTCCTATGGCGATATGACCTCTGTGG
>JBJEQM010000483.1:0-3233 GCA_051881755.1 Oscillospiraceae bacterium | reverse complement strand
ACTCGGCACTGTTGTATATCCACTTGCCTGTGTGTCCCGTCTTGTCGGGAATGGTAGGAAGTGCGGTTACGGTCTGACCGTATGCTACGGGCAGTGTGGTTACTGTTGTTCCGTCCGCCTTGAATGTTACCGTGTATTCAATTGCGGTGTATTCCGCTTCAACGGTTGTATTGCCTGTGATTACGGTATCAGCCGTAAACTCCGCACCATTGTACAGCCACTTGCCCGTATGACCTTCCTTAACGGGAACTGTGGGAATATTTACCACTGTACCGCCGTCGTCAACTTCCGCTGTGTATACGGTTATCCCATCTTTAATAAATGATACCGTAAACGTTTCGATCTCTGCGTCGATTATAGTCGTTTCGGATCCGGTCGAAGAAACAGTAGTTGGCTCAGTCACTGTCCATGGTATGCTGACGGGATTTGGAACAAATTTTATTTCTTTCGATTTTTTCGGTGTTGTTGTATCGTTAGTTGCAGAAGTTTCATCACTGTCCTTTGTGGTAGGAACAGTAGAGGTTGTTGCTTCTTCCATGTCCTTTGTTGTAGGCACGGTAGTAGTCACAGTATCGTTGTACTTTGTTTCCGGAGCTGTTGTAGTTACCGTTTTCTTGTCCGTTGTCGTGGTTGCTGCTGTTGTACTGTCCTCTGTCTTGGGAGCGGTCGTAGTCGTTGCTTTGGTACTGTCATCCGTCTTGGGAACAGTTGCAGCTGCCGCTTCTCCTCTGTCCTTTGCTTCGGGAACAGTCGTTACCGTCGACTCGCCCTCTCTACCCGAAACAGTGGTCACCGAAAGATTTCCTCCGGACAAATATTGTCTGAGCTTGCTGACAATATACTCTTCAAGCACCAAAGAACCGTCGTCATTGGAGCGAAGAGCATATTCCTTTATAATGGCGGAAATATTATCGTATATTATATCGCCTACAGGGTCGGTGCCGTCCGGTACCTTAACAAAAATTCCGTCCTCGGTCTCATATATAAAGTATGATGTGCCGTCCACCTCGGCAGGATTTCCCGTTTCGGAATTGGGCTCGGTCTTGATTAAGATACACTTGCCCACGGGTACCATGGTACTCTCGCCTGTGGGATCGCCATTGGAGTCTAAAAGAATGACCTCCACCTTGCCGTGGAAAGTATTGGTACGTATCAAGTAGCTGCCGTCCTCGTCAAGCTCCACCGATACCATAAAGCTGGTGCCTCTTACCGCCATGGTAGCCTTAGGAGTGGCTACCTCATAGCTGGAATTTGCCGAAAGAGACGTAGTCAGCTCGTTGAGGATAGTACCTTGTTTCAGATTGATGGACGTTCTGCTGTCTGAGGGAGTACCCTCCGCAATAAGCTCAAGCACCGTACCTCCGTCAAGGAGGACATACTTGTCACCGTCCATGGAAATGCGCAGGGTGCTGCCGTCACCGACCATAAGCGTATCGCCGCTCTCCAGATTCATGCCGACATATGCGTCAAGGTCACCTGTGCCCTGACGGGAAACTACGGCTGAGCCCGTAAGCTCAAACACCTTCAGCACACGGTATGTATCAGCCTTGCCTGCGTTGATAAGTACCGCGGCAGTAATGCCGCCTGCAATTGCTATGACAGCACATACTACTATTATCTTCACTTTCAGCGACATTGCCGACAGCGTTGCCTTTAAACTCATATAATGTCATCACCTTTCTATGTGATACTGCGTCCGAGAAACTCCAAAAGAAAAAGGAGCATACGCCCGTGCCGCATAATAAGGATACCCTACAAATGCAGCCCGACCGCCATACTCCCGAAAATACGAAGTTTAGGCTCGTGCTTTGCGTCACCGATTTTCATCGGTTTTGCCTTTATACTTGTTGACGTTATTATAACACACACGGCGTCAGATTTCAATATCTTTTTATAAATTTTAGAAAATTCGCCATAAAAAACAAATTTTTACAGTATTTTAGCAGCAAAAATCACAACGCCGTATCATCACATCACTCGATTAAAGTGAATTTCCCCTTAAATCTATCCCAAGACCGACAAGATATTCCGCGGAGCGGCGCTGATTTTCAATGGACGATGTCTCGATAAGCGCGGTATCTGCGCGGCAGAGACAGCTGTCGTAGCTCCTTTTGAACGCCTGCCAGTCAATGCTTCCGTCACCAACGGCAAGATGCAGGTCGTTTTTCAGGTCATTGTCATTTATATGCAGGTGTCTGATGTGAGATGAGAGCGTTGTCACCCAACCCTCAATATCCGAGCCGTATATAACGGCGTGGGCATAGTCCAGACATACGCCGAAATTCGGCACGTCCGCAAGACGTTCAGCCAGCGCCGACAGCATAAACGGCGAAGCGTCAAACATATTCTCCATATAAACATTGATTTCGGGATATTCGGGAAGTATCCTGCGCCAGAATGTCTCGTTTTTATCCAGCCAGCCGTTTACATAAAAGTCCGAAGTCAGCGCGGGAGTATAGTTTGTGTGAAAAACCACTCCCCTTACGCCCAGACGGCGCGCAAAGTCAAGGCTTGTGCGTATCCTGTCCTCGGAGACGCGGCGTATGCGCTTATCCTCGCTGAAAATAAGCACATCAAAGAATGCTCCGTGCATTGTACAGCATTCTGGCAGCTCATGCGCCTTATAGCGGCTGATAAGCTCGTCTGCCAGCTTGCTGTCGTCCATTATGTCGGGAATGAAAAAATCATTGTACTCAAAGCCAAGACCGTATTTTTCGGCAAGCTCCAGGCTTGTATCAAGCTCGTTCAAGCGCGGTATTATCAGAAATCTGCTCATTTTCATGCTCCTTTACATCTTCGGAGATACCCGTAAGCGAATATACAAAAACTCCCTTTGATTTGCCTTTCAGAGGTATCTCTCCGATAGGCTCGGCAGTTATCCTGTCCTTTACCTGTTCATACACGTTTTCGCTGATGAGCACCTGTCCCCTTTTGGCGTTGGATTCAAGACGCGCAGCTGTATTTACGGTATCGCCTATAGCGGTATAATCCATTCGGAAGTCGCAGCCGATATTTCCCACTACCGCAGGACCGCAGTTTACTCCCACGCCAAAGCTTACCGACTTGCCGTAGCGCTCGAGGAATTTGCTCTCAATGGCATTTCCTCCGCTTACAATATCCCACGCGGTCTTTACGGCTCGGTATACATAATCGTCAAGGTCAAAGGGTGCGTTGAATACAGCCATAGTTGCGTCTCCGATAAACTTATCCAACGTTCCGCCGTTGGCAAAAAT
>JBJEQM010000482.1:0-3254 GCA_051881755.1 Oscillospiraceae bacterium | reverse complement strand
AACCTATAGACAAATCCGACAGCTATAATTGCGCCACTCGTCGTCAAGCTCCCTTACAAGGCGGTAAGCCTTGCAAGGGAGGGCACAATTCTATCTGCCGCTTTTGTCTACAGAACGGTCAAAGATCAGTATAAAATACCGCGGCGCCGATTATATATTACATATTTTCAACGGTCTTGATGCCGAGAATATCAAGATGCTTTATGATCACTTTGCGGACAAGCTTTGCAAGAGCAAGCCAGCTTGCTTTTTTTTCGGGGTCGCTTTCGTCCATAATGTGATTTTCATGGTAAAAGCGGGAGAAGGACACCGCCAGCTGATATGCGTTTTCGCAGATGTAGTTGGGGGCTTTTTCGTCCATGGCACAGATAAATGCGCTGCCCGTCATAATAAGCTTCAGCATTATCTCGCGCTCCGCTTCGGTGTAGATGCCGCTAAGTTCGGCGGCGCTGTCGCCTGCCTTTTTCATAATGGAGTTGATTCGCGATACTGTATAGAGCAGGTAAATGCCCGTTTTGCCCTCCGCCGACAGGAACTTGTCAAGGTCGAAAATATAATCCTTGGAGCGGTGGTTGATAAGGTCGCCGAACTTTACCGCCGCCATGCCCAGCTTCTGCGCATAGTCCAGCCTGTCCTCCTCATTTACAAAGGAGGAGTCCTCCAGACGGGCAAGAGATGTATCGGTGACGGTCTCGATAAGGTCGGAAAGACGCATAACTCCGCCGTCGCGTGTTTTGTATGGCTTGCCGTCCTTGCCGTTCATTGTGCCGAAGCCGAGAAATTCAAGCTCCGTGGTCTCGGGTACAAGCTCAGCGCGGCGCGCACAGCGGAATACCTGCGTAAAATGCAGCTCCTGCCGCTTGTCCACAACATACCATATCTTGTCGGGGTGAAAATCCTTTTCACGCTGTATAATGGTGGCAAGATCGGTGGTGGCGTATATGCTGGAATTGTCCGACTTGCGCACGATAACGGGGGGCATGGGCGCTTTGTCGCTCTCCTGCTCAACGTCCACAACAAGAGCACCGTTGCTCTCATAGGAAAGATGCTTGTCCTCCAGTATCTTCATAAGCTCGGGGATATATTTGTCGGCGTCGCTTTCGCCGTACCAGTAGTCGAAGTCAACGTCCAGCTTGGAGTAGTTGTCCTTTAAATCGGCGATAGAAACGCGGAGTATCTCTTTCCACAGGGCAATATATCCCGCGCGGCCGTTCTGAAGTTCAAAGGTGGCTGTGTGAGCCTTTTCCTTGAAAGTATCGTCCTCCTTGCTCTTTTTGCTGGCAAAGGGATATACCTCGCAGAGCAGCTCTGCGGAGAGCGGCTCTACCTTGTCGGTATCGGGGTCGAAGTCCTCACCGAAGCATTTCCAATCTGGATAGCGCTCGTTCAGCTCCGCGATAACAAGACCTATCTGCAAGCCCCAGTCGCCAAGATGTACGTCGCCGTATACCGTATTGCCGCAGGCGCGTGCCAGTCTTTTGAGAGATTCGCCGATAATTGCGGAGCGCAGATGCCCGATGTGTAGGGGCTTTGCAACGTTTGGTCCGCCGTAGTCGATAACGATGGTCCGGGGCTTTTCCGCCTGCGGTATGCCGAGAAACTTGTCGCTCTCTATCTCCTTGACAAGGCTCAGCATATAATCGTCGCTCAGGGTAAGATTAAGAAAGCCGGGCTTGACTACCTCAGCCTTGCTGAAAATGCCCTCGCTCTGTAATACAGCGGCAACGTCCTCCGCTATCATAAAGGGCGCTTTTTTGTAAAGCTTTGCTCCCGCGAACGCGCCGTTGCACTGAAACTGGCAAAGGTCAAGACGGTCGGAGGCGGTGACCGCGCCCAGCTTGCCGTCGTAACCGCACTTTTCAAAGGCGGCGGAAACTATTTCCGTAAGTGTTTTTGTTATAACCTGCATATTGTGTATCCTTTCTTGATATATGATTTATCCTATTAAATGTACCATATTTTCCGCATTAAGTCAAGGCTGTTCGCTCCAAAGCTCCCTTACCGCCGCGGAGATGTATTCCCGCTGTATATCGCTCATAGGAGCATTGTTGGTTTTACGGTAAAACTCCGCGAAAATATCCTCGGGAGAGCGATTTTCCACGGTCAGCTCCGATATTGCGGTAGATTTTTTCGTCCGCAGATTATCGTAATCCAGCTTCATTATATTGGGATAGACCGTCCGCAGCTTGCCCATGGCGTTGGGTATATCATTTTCGTCGGTGAGGGTGATATGGACATAATCACAGCGATTTTCGTCGGTATAAAAGCCGCGCCGCGTGACCTCCATATATTCGCCGCGTATCTCCCGCATATCGTGGATAGGGGACAGGGGCACCGTGCGTATTTCAACGTGACCCTTTTCCCGTATATCGGCAATGGTGACGGATTTCTGCTGTTTTGCTTCGGAGAATGAATATTTCAGCGGAGTGCCGCAGTAGCGCGTCTCGGGACGGGATACATTCTGCGCGCCGTGGATATGTCCGAGAGCGGCGTAATCGAAAATATCGAAAATATCCGCGCCAATGTCGTCCAGACCGCCCACGGAGACCGTCTCCGAATCGCACCGCGCCGCGCCCGTGACGAACTGATGGGCGATAATGATATTGCGCTGTGAGGTATCCACCTGCATATTTTTCACCGCCGTCCGCACAGCATCGTCGTAGGTATCGATCTTTTCATCGGGAAAGAAGCGCCGCACCGACGAGGGACGAACAAAGGGCAGCATAAAAATATTGACTGTGCCCAAGTCGTCCGTAAGCGTAACGGGCGAGGAAACGCCCGAGTATACCTGTGAAAGATAAATGCCGCAGGGTGTCATGAGCCGTGCTCCGAATGAAACGCGCTCGGGGGAATCGTGGTTGCCGCTGACGGCGAAAAGGGGGATATTAAGCTCCGCCGTCCTGACGAGGAAGTCGTCGAAAAGCTGTACCGCTTCTGCGGGAGGTATCTGTTTGTCGTAAATATCGCCTGCCACGGCAATTGCGTCGGGGTGCTCCGCAATGGCGATATCGAGTATTTGGTCAAGTATATGTGCCTGTTCCTCCAGCATGGAAAATTCGTTTACTTTTTTTCCAAGATGCAGATCGGAAATATGCAGCAGCTTCATAATATCAGCTCCGAAAGTTTTATTATACTATTATACACTATTTTGCGGGATTTGAAAAGTGGTGTGGAGAGATTTTCTTATGTTTGGTGGTGTAAATCGGAATTTAGCGCAGTAAGCGCACCAACCGCGAAGCGGATTAGCTGGTCCA
>JBJEQM010000481.1:0-3256 GCA_051881755.1 Oscillospiraceae bacterium | reverse complement strand
CATTTTTTCCAGCTCGGCGTCGGTAAAATTAAGCTTGCCAAGCTTTGACAGATATTTTACCATTTCCAGATCCATAGCGTTTACCTCGTTTCTTCAAGAAATATACAGTCATATCCAACAAATAGGCATTGACCTGAAATAATGCGGAATATTTTATAATACGTTCCGCTGAATTTTGCAAGTATAAAAAATGTGTATACGCACATAAATTTGTTGTTTGGGTGCGTATACACATATTATCAGAACAATTTAAGGCAATGTCTGTCAAACATTTCCTGCAAGGCTGTGAGAATACCCATTCTTGCCGTCGGAAATGTAAGACCGCCCTGAACGTAAGCCGCAAAAGGCTCTCTGAGGGGAGCGTCGGCGGAAAGCTCGATGGAAGCGCCCATGTTGAACGCACCTGCTGCCATGATTACCTGCGAATCATAGCCGGGCATATCCCACGGCTCGGGCGTAACGTAGCTGTCAACGGGAGAGCCTTTCTGCACACCTTGACAGAACGCCACAAGATTTTCCGCATTCTTCATAAGCACGGTGGTTATAATGTCCCCGCGCTTTTCACCCACGGCAGGCAGACACTCAAAGCCTGCCAGACGCATTATCTCAGCTGTAAAAGCAGCAGACTTTACAGCATTGGCAACAACCTCGGGGGCAAAGAAAAGTCCCTGATACATTGACTTATTCTGATTAAGAGAACAGCCAACCTCTTTTCCCATGCCTACGCAGGTCAGACGGTATGAGCAAAGCTCCACCAAAGACTTTTTGCCTGCAATATATCCGCCTGTCTCCGCAATTCCCGCGCCGGGATTTTTTATAAGTGAGCCGATTATCAAATCAGCGCCAACATGAACGGGGTCTCTTGTCTCCACAAATTCGCCGTAACAGTTATCCACCATAACGATAGCCTTGGGATTGGCATTTTTTACGGTCTTTACAAGCTCAGCAATATCGTCAACAGTAAGAGTATGGCGAAGCGAGTATCCCCTTGAACGCTGGATATAAGCCACCTTTGCGTCCTTTACCTTGTTGAATATCTCCGCAACATTGGGTTTGCCGTCGGGAAGCAGGTCAACCTGATCGTACTCCACGCCAAAATCCCTGAGAGAGCCGTTCCCCTGTCCTCTTATGCCGATAACTTCCTCCAAAGTATCATACGGAGCGCCTGTTAAGCTTACAAGCTTGTCACCCGGACGAAGCACGCCAAACAGCGCCACCGTAAGCGCATGGGTTCCCGACACAAAGGAATGGCGCACAAGAGCGTCCTCAGCACCGAAAACCTCGGCATATACCTTA
Organism: Oscillospiraceae bacterium; assembly: GCA_051881755.1. Classification (GTDB taxonomy): domain Bacteria; phylum Bacillota; class Clostridia; order Oscillospirales; family Ruminococcaceae; genus UMGS363. Next base: position 1,960 of record JBJEQM010000481.1, on the reverse strand, counting down.
TCCAGCGTATCTCTGCCGATATCATCGTAGCCGTAGCCTGTAGTTCCGCTGAGACACGCCGCGCTGACCTTGTTGTTGATAAACGCGCGAAGCACACGCTCACCGTTTTTTCTTGCGGTCTTATCTATTTCCGCAAAAGTGTCCGAACATTCAGCCTCAGCCTTTTCCGCCATTTTAAGTATGCGTTCGTCGATCTCAAAATCCTTGATTTTCTCCGGAACGGGATCAAAAATTTCAGCCATATTATAAACTTCCTTTCTTCACCTGTAAATGTACTCAACTTTACACAATCAATATCTTATTTTTCATAAAAATAATCGTAACCGACAGGAATAAATCCCGCCTCCTCATAAAAACTGCGCCGTTCATCACGGGCATACAAAAATACTCTTTTACCGCTTTGTGATAATTTTCCGCAAAGATAATACAGCATCCGTCGCGCAGTCCCCTTTCCCCTTGCTTCGGGAGCGGTTGCAATGTGTGACAGGAACACCATGCCGTCATAATCAAACAGCTTTGTGACCGTGGTACTTTCAAACAAGAAAATATCGGAAACTCCATGGCGTATCCTGTGGGAAATATCCACATACCACGGGTCACGGTCGGTTATCCCAAAGCCTGCGGAAATAATGTCAAAGCACCTATCAAGCAAGGCGTTTTGCTTTACATCGCTGCCGACAATATCATTTTCTTTGGGTATAAGCTCAAAAAGCGTCCTCCCTATCCTTTTATATTCTCCGCCAATATGTAAAGTAATATCACTTGACAGTTCAATTGTATCGGGATTGAGAGTTTTAGCAAATACCGACAGTTCATTCGGGTCAAAATTCCCGTCGGCAAGCATTGTGCCGTTATATGCAAGGATATGACCTCCGCTGTCGGTACGATATAAGCGGCAGAAATCATATCCCGTACCGTAAGCGGCGACGGCGGAAGCTATTTTTCCGCCGATGATATTATGTCCCAGCAAGGCAATATCCGCTGAAAAGACCTGCTTTATCATAGTGTGCAACGCTTCTTCAGCATAATTTCCGCCAGCCGCGCCGAATTATCAATATCGGACATTTTGGCAACGCATGACGGCGAGTGAAGATATCTGCACGGGATAGATATTGCCATAGTTCTCACTCCGCCCCGTGACAGATGTATCGCGCCGCTGTCATTGCCGCCAGCTACCATGGTTTTTGTCTGCCATGGTATATCATTTTCCGCCGCCGCTGCTTTCGATGCAAGGAAAAGCTGCTTGTCGTATACAGTCGAGCGATCCATATATGACACCACGGGACCGCCGCCAAGAATACAACACTTCTTTTCGTCGCTTGCCAAGGGGATATCCGCCGCCGTAGTTGCTTCAAGCACAATGGCGAAGTCGGGGTCAACGGTATATGCCGCCGCTCTTGCACCGCGAAGTCCTACCTCCTCCTGCACCACAAATGTAAAGCTGCAGTCATACGGCAGGTCACTGTTGATAAGATAAATCATTACAGCACAGCCGAAACGGTCGTCTATTGCCTTGCCGCATACAAAGCCGTCGCCAAAATTATAATACTCCGAATCAAAATATACACTATCACCCAGTGAAACCAGCTTTTCAGCCTCTTCCCTGCTCTGAGCGCCTATGTCCGCATAAAGAGAGCTGAACTGCGGAGCCTTTTTCTTCTCATCGGCGGAAAGATTATGCACAGCCTTTGCACCGATAACTCCCTGAGTCTCTCCCACCTTGACCTTTCTGCCGATAACTACACGCGGGTCAACTCCGCCAACAGGCGAAACGTAAAGCGTGCCGTCGTCCTTGATATATGTGACTATCATGCCCACCTCGTCCATGTGTGCGGACATCATGACCTTGTTTTTGGGCGTTTCTCTGCCCTTTTTGCGTGCAATAATATTTCCCAGCGTATCTATATCATATTCACATTTGCCTTTTATCTTTTCAATAATATATTCCCGTACCTTATTT
>JBJEQM010000480.1:0-3258 GCA_051881755.1 Oscillospiraceae bacterium | reverse complement strand
GAGGACTTGCCCGCCGAAATCCGCCGCCGCATTTGCCGCCAGCGTTGCGGCTGAAACGGGTATGCCCGAAAGAGTTGTTTCGGTCTTTATCCGTTTTGCGCAGGCGATAGCGTGCTGAAATATCATGTTCAGCTCGTATGAGGTGCAGCCGCGCTCCATAGCCGCTATGAACGCATTTTTTGTCTGACCGAGTATCTCGTCCTCGCCCATGACCATAGATTCTATCCCGCACGCGACCTTAAAAAGATGACGGACGGCGGCGTCCTCGGAAAAGATCATAAGCACAGGTGCAAGCTCTCCCTCGAAAATGCCGCCGAATTTCGCCAGCAGCGCCTTTGCCGCCGATATTGCGCAGGTATCTCCCGAAAAATACAGCTCCGTACGATTGCAGGTACATAGAAGCACAACGCCTGTAATATGCTCATTTCCCGCAGCCTTGTCGGCAAGCGCACGCTGTACGTCCTCGGGGAAAGCCAGTTTTTCGCGGAAGCTCACGTCCGCTTTTTTATAATTAACGCTGATGCAATACAAATTTATCACCGATTGTAATAATATCATATTATTTCTGCCTTTTCAATAGTATTTTGATAAATTTTCTTGTTCGGCGCTTCCTGTATGTTTTCATACCGCAAAAAAATGGCAGCATTATACTATTTCCTAATCGACCTATATACAAAGTCTATAAGTAGAATGAAAACAACCTTTCAGCCGACCGTCTGACCGAAAGGTTGTTTTCGTAAATAACACTCCGATATTATGTTGCAAAGCCCGCATACTGGGTCATGTACAGATCGTAGTATTTCGACTTTTTGGACAGCAGCTCCGCATGAGTGCCGCTTTCTGCAATTTCGCCGTGATCCATGACAACGATAAGATCGGCGTCGCGAATGGTGGATAAACGGTGAGCAATGATAATGCTTGTGCGGTTTTCCATAATAAGGTGCATTGCGTCCTGAATTGCTTTCTCCGTGCGTGTATCAACGTTTGAGGTGGCTTCGTCCAGAATAAGTATCTTCGGGTCAGCTGCAAATGCACGGGCAATGGCAAGGAGCTGCCTTTGTCCCTGACTGATATTGTCGCCCGAGCCTGTCAGCAGGGAATCATAGCCCTGCGGCAGCATATCTATCAGCTCCTGACAGCGGCTCATTTTTACTGCTTTTTCAAGCTCCTCCTCGGTAATATTTTCATTGCCGAATTTCAGATTGTCACGCACCGTTCCGCTGAACAGAACAGTGTCCTGCAAAACGATAGCCATATTTTTGCGAAGACTTTCCCGTGAAATATCACGAAGCTCCTGATCATTTATGAATATATCTCCGCCGTCAATATCGTAAAATCTCATAAGAAGATTTACTACCGTGGTCTTTCCGCTTCCCGTTGCGCCAACAAGAGCGACCTTTTTTCCTGCGGGAACTGTCAGCGTGAAATCGCGCAGCACGGGCTGTCCGCTGACATATGAGAAATCCACATTTTTAAATGTAACGGTAAGATCCTTTCCGCCCGACAGAGGCTCGCCGTTCATATCTTCGCTGTCCTCGTTCAGTACGGCAAATACTCGCTCTGCGCCCGCAACGGCGGTCTGGAGCTGTCCGTATACCTGCGCGACCTCGTTTATGGGACGGCTGAACTGTTTTGCATAGACGATAAACGCCGATATTACGCCTACCGAAATAAGTCCGTTTATGGAAAAATATCCGCCGAATACGGCAATTATTACAAATCCGATGTTGCCGATACAGTTCATGATGGGTCCCATTATTCCGCTGAAAATATCGGTCTTTATTCCTGCCTTGGTAAGTGAATCGGAGGTGCTGCAAAACTCATCAACGGTGATTCTCTGATGATCGTACGCTTCAACGGTACGGTAGCCCGAGACCATTTCCTCTACGGTGCCGTTGAGCTGTCCAAGAAGCTCCTGACGCTTTCGTGAAAATTTGCGTACTCTTCCCGAGAGCACCTTTGTGGCGACAACGGTCAAGATAACCGTCAGGAAGCTCAGCAGCGCAAGCTCCCAGCAATACCACAGCATTACAGCCGCAGTTCCTACGATGGTCAGCACTCCCGAGAAAAGGGACGGCAGAGACTGCGATACGGTTGTCGAAATATTTTCCACATCGTTGGTCATACGGCTCATTACGTCGCCGTGGGAATGAGTATCCAGATACTTAACGGGAAGCTCCGTTATCTTTCCGAACAGCTCCTCCCTCATGCGCTTTACAATGCGCTGACTGAGACGGGCGCTCAGAAGTCCCTGCAAAAGCTGGCTTCCGCTGTACAGAAGATATGCCGCAAGCATTATAAATATAGTGACGGCAAGACTGTCCGAGCGCGTTCCCGCAATAACATCTATCGCCTTACTCTGCACAGCAGGCGCATATATACCGCACAGGGTACCGAAAATGACCACCGCAAGCATTCCTATAACAAGAGTTTTCTCCCGTGTAAAATATGTGATGATATGCTTGATAGTCTCGCCTGCATTTTCCGCGTGCTGTACCTCGACAAATCTTTCGCGTCGGCTCATACCGGGAATGTTCTTATTTACCTGAGGCTTCTGTTCGTTAAGACCGCTCATATTCTTCACCGTCCTTTCCTATCTGAGAATTATAAATATCACGATAAACGGAACAGCTTTCAAGCAGCTCCGCATGAGTTCCGCAGGCTGCAACTCCGCCGTTTTCCAGAACGACTATCCTGTCCGCTCTGCGCACGGTGGCTATTCTCTGTGCAACAATAATTTTCGTTGCCTGCGGATGAGATCTTTTCAGCGAATCGTAAAGATCTGCCTCCGTTTTCAGGTCAAGGGCACTGGTGGAATCATCAAAAATAAGTATCTCCGCGTCTTTTACCACCGCTCTTGCAATGGATAGACGCTGCTTCTGTCCTCCCGACAGGCTCATACCGCGTTCCGCGACCTGCGTATCATAACCGTCAGGCGTGCGCGAGATAAATTCGTCTGCCTGCGCCGTGACGGCGGCGGCTTTTATTTCCTCGGGCGAAGCGTCGGGAGCGCCCCACGAAATATTCTGTCCGATAGTCTCGCTGAAAAGCTCGCTCTTCTGAAGCACAGGAGCAATTTTGCGGCGGAGCGCGCTCTGACGGTATTCCTTGACGTTTACCCCGTCAACAAGAACTGCTCCCGAAGTAACATCGTAAAAGCGCGGAATGAGGTTTACAAGTGTGGTCTTTCCGCAGCCCGTGGCACCCATGACAGCCACCGTTTCGCCCTTGTGTATGGTCAGATCGATATGCGACAGC
>JBJEQM010000479.1:0-3275 GCA_051881755.1 Oscillospiraceae bacterium | reverse complement strand
ATGAGACAGTTTATCAGCACGGGAGCATTGGCGCTCAGCGCCTTTTCAAGCACGGGACGGACGTCCGCTTTTGTGCGTATAGTGTAAGCTGCAACGCCCAGAGCCTTGCCCAGCAGTTCAAAGTCCGTATCCTTTTCAAGATTTGTCTGTGAGAAACGGCAGCCGTAGAAAAGCTTCTGCCACTGACGTACCATACCCAGAACGGTATTGTTGAATACCAGCTCGATAACGGGTATATTATATTTTGCAAGGGTGGTAAGCTCGTTCATATTCATGTAGAAGCTGCCGTCGCCTGCAATATTTACAACGGTCTTATCTGGATTGCCCACCTTGCTGCCGATAGCCGCTCCGAGACCATAGCCCATTGTGCCAAGTCCGCCCGATGAAGCGAAGCTGCGTGTAGCTTGGAAATTATAATATTCGGCAGCCCACATCTGATGCTGTCCGACCTCAGTTGTGATTATCGCTTTACCGTTCGTAAGTTCGTCAAGGGTCTCGATGACATACTGAGGAAGAACATCGTCGGGGTCATCGGACGTCTGACAGAGGGGATATTCCTTTTTCCACGCTGCGACCTTATCAAGCCATTGGCTGTGGTCTTTCTTTTCAAGTATCTTATTCAGTTCCGTGAGGGCGGTTTTTATATCGCCCGTAACGCGGCAGTCTATTTCTATATTCTTGTTAAATTCGGCAGGGTCTATTTCAAGGTGTACTATCTTTTTGCCGTTCATCAGCTCCGTAAAACTGCCTGTGCTGCAGGTTACACGGTCTGAGAAGCGCGAGCCTACAACTACCATTACATCACATTCCAGCAGAGCCATAGACGAGGTTTTGGTACCGTGCATACCGAGCATACCCGTATATCGGGGATCGGTGTTATCGAACGCGCATTGTCCCATAAGCGTGAGAGAAACGGGAGCGTCGATAAGACGGGCAAATTCCGCCAGTTCCTTTTCCGCGCCCGAGGACACAGCTCCGCCGCCTGCATAGATAAAGGGTCTTTCGGCAGCGTCGATGACCTTTGCCGCTTGGGCAAGCTCTTCCATGTTTACGGATAATGTATGCTGTTCAAGGGGAGCGTTTTCAAATTCACATTTTGCCGCCGTAATATCTTTGGGTATATCAATAAGTACGGGACCTTTTCTGCCGTCGTTGGCAATAAAGAACGCTTTTCTTATAGTATCGGCAAGCTTTGTTACGTCCTTTACAATAAAATTATGCTTCGTAATAGGCATGGTTATACCTGTTATGTCCACTTCCTGAAAGCTGTCAAGACCCAACAGCGAAGTTGTGACATTGCCTGTTATGGCGACCATGGGTATGCTGTCCATATACGCCGTTGCAATGCCGGTCACAAGATTAGTTGCGCCCGGACCCGAGGTGGCGATGACAACGCCTGTTTTGCCGGTAGTGCGCGAGTAGCCGTCTGCGGCGTGCGAGGCGCCCTGCTCGTGCGAGGTAAGTACATGGGTAATTTTGTCACTGTAGCGGTAAAGCTCGTCGTAAATATTGAGCACCGCTCCGCCCGGGTAGCCGAAAACTGTGTCTACTCCCTGTTCCAAAAGACATTCAAGTATGATCTGCGATCCGTTCAAAATCATCGGATAATCTCCCTTACAAAAAAATAAAGACCCCCATCTCTCTTAAGAGATGAAAGTCAAACTTCCACGTTACCACTCTTATTCGGATAAAGATCCGCACTCTGCCACATCTAACAATGTGCTTCCCTATAACGTGGGAAATACGTCCGCGCTTACTGCTGTTTCGGCACGTCTGCTCAGAGGTGATACATTGTAACGAACGATCAATACTGCTTCGCACCGTTGGCAGCTCTCTGAAAATAACCGATCCGTTCTGCTCCTCATCAACGCATTTGATAAGATATTTAACTATATTTATGATACCTCACAAAAAATAATTTGTCAATTAACTTTTTGTTAACAACCCTTATTCCGCTATACCGTTAAGTTATGTAGGATATAAATAATTGACAATTTTCAATGCGTATGCTATAATAATATAATAAGCGAAAGGGGAAAACTGCCTTTGTTCGGATATATCAAACCGTGTAAGCCTCAGCTTCTTATGGGCGATTATGAAATATACCGCGGCTTTTACTGTGGGCTTTGCAAAGCACTGGGCGAACGTTACGGCGCTGCGGCGCGTATGATGTTAAGCTACGATTTTGTTTTCCTCGGTATGCTTGAATACGGCATGAACGGCGAAAGCTGTACCTTGAAAAGCTGCCGATGTGCGGTAAATTCGCTGAAAAAAACGCCATGTCTGTGTGGAGATGATATACTTGATTTTACGGCAGCCTGTGAATGTATATTGGTATATCACAAGGTTTCGGACGATATTGCCGACAGCGGCTTTTTTCGTAAAATATTTTCTTTTATTCTGCGGCTTATGCTGAAAAGAGGGTATAATAAGGCTGCGGGGGAATATCCCGAGCTGGCGGAGTATATTGCCGTGCAGATAAAGGAGCAGGGCAGGATAGAGAGCGGTACGGACGCGTCCCTTGATATGGCGGCGGATCCGAGCGCCAAGATACTTGGTGAGATCGCTTCATATCTTGGCAGAAATGACGATGAAAAGGCATATCTGCGGCGGTTCGGCTATATGCTGGGGAGATATATCTATATTTCCGACGCTTACGATGATTATGAAAAGGATATAAAAAGGGGCGGCTTCAATCCGTTGAAAAAATACGGCGGCTCCATTGATGACATTACGCCGCGTGCTTCACAATGTATCAATTTAACGCTTGGGGCTATGGCGGACGCTTATGTTCACCTTGATATAAAACGCTTTAAGCCGATACTGGATAATATTGTATATCTGGGGTTGAAAAATAATTTTGATGAGATAGTAAGGTCAAAAACCGTGAAAGGAAAATGTACAGATGAACGACCCTTATAAGGTTCTTGGAATATCCACAAACGCCTCCGATGATGATGTAAAGGCGGCGTACAAGAGGCTTATCCGCGACTATGCAGGCAATGATGATAAAATAAAAGAGCTTACGGACGCATACGACAGCATTATGAATATGCGCCGCGGCGGACATAATATATCGTCTGAATATATGGAAATAAGGCAGTGTATCCGTCAGGGAAACTACGACGAAGCAGACCGAATGCTGAGCTTTATCGGCGACAGGGGTGCGGAGTGGAATTTTCTCAAGGGCAGCGTATGCTACGGAAAGGGCTGGCTTGATGACGCGTACAACTATTTCTCGGCGGCTGTCAGAATGGACCCAAGCAATCCCGAAT
>JBJEQM010000478.1:0-3290 GCA_051881755.1 Oscillospiraceae bacterium | reverse complement strand
GGAGACGGGATATGTTGCCGATATAATGCCCGCTATGCAGAAAACCTGCGATATATATTCCGACGATGACGTGTCGACGGAGATATATCTTGTTGTACCGAGCGATGATACTGACATAGATAAATATATCCTTATGCATGAGCGCAAAAGCGGCGAGGTGCTGGAGCTTACCGACGAGGGTATCATTATCAATGAAAAGCTTGGAAAGCTGCTTGGTGTTTCCGTTGGCGACGAGCTGTATATCAACAAGGGTCACAAGATGAAAATTACCGGAATAATGGAAAATTATGCATTCAATTATGTATATATGACGGAGAAATACTACCAAAATGCAGGCTTTGACGACGAGATAAAGAATAATATATTCTATCTTAATCTGAACGACGGCGCGGATAAGGAGGCGCTTTCCTCCAAACTTGTACAGCGTGACGACGTGCTTGCGGTATCATATTCCAGCGACGGCGGCACAAGCTTCCGCAAGCTTTCGGACAGCCTTTCCATGATAGTTGTTGCCATTATAGTTTCGGCAGGAGCGCTGGCGTTCGTAGTACTGTTCAATCTGGCGAATATCAATGTAAACGAGCGCGTTCACGAGCTTGCGACCATAAAGGTGCTTGGCTTCTTCGACGGAGAGGTGGCGGCGTATATTTACCGCGAAAATACCATCTCCGCGCTGCTCGGTATGCTTGTGGGGCTTGTGCTGGGAGTGGTCTTGGAGAAGTATGTTATAATGGAGGCGGAGGTGGACGTAGTAATGTTCGCTCCCGATATACCGGTCTACTGCTTCCTGTTCGCCGCCGCGCTTACGCTTCTGTTTGCGCTGATAGTAAATATATGCCTGTATTTCAGGCTGAAAAAAATAGATATGGCAGCATCGCTTAAAGCGATAGAATAAGAATCGGGGTTATTTATGGATTACGATAAAGAACGGCTCATAAGCGTAATTATTATAGTTGTATCGCTGATGCTTTCGGCGGCGGCGACGGTGTATGTGCTTTTTATCCGTGATTACGGAAATGAAGAAAAGCTGGAGGTAATGCCCGAGATCGTGGGGTACGATATTCGGGACGTGGAGGGCTGTTACAGCAGATTTTTTACATTGAATATAGTGGAGGAGCGTTACTCCGATTATCCCGACGGAGTCATACTTTCCCAGAGCATTTCGGCTGGGGAGAATTACAAGTCGGGTGATACCGTAGTGGACGTTGCCGTCAGCGCGGGTGAGAAGCCTGCGGAGACTACTGTCGTTACGACGGCACCGCCCGAGACTGAGCCTGTTGAAACGGATCCGCCGTTGGAAACGGGTCTTTGGGTGGACAGTCCCGTAATGGCGTTTGAAACCCCAGCGGAGGGTGAAGCCTGCGAGGTAAAAACCAACGGCATTGACCGTGAGGACGAGGCTATGAGCGCCGCTCTGGAAGAATTGTACAATATACTTATCAAGCGCTGCGGCGACGCGGGATTTTTGTATATCGACCTTGAAACGGGTGCAAGCGTTGAATATAACGCCGATGAAAAATTCTCCGCTGCCAGCATAATAAAGGCACCATATGTCAGAGCTGTTCTCGGTCAAGAAAGCGACCTTTCGCGCTCCTTTGAAATGACAGAAGAAATGCTGAATAGTCCCTCCGAGCTTGTAAACGGCGAGCCTGTGGGCACAGAATTTACCACGGAGGAGCTTGCGCAGGCGGCAATTTCCCAAAGCGACAACACGGCGTTTAAAATGCTGTATAATTATATCGGCTACGACTGCTTTAACGCACTTTCGGACGCGCTGAACGTGCCCGTGCAGATGACGGACGACAACTACTGGTTCAGACTAACCGCCCGTCAGACGGGAGTGTATTTCAAGGATATATACTATTTTAATGAAGAACACCAAAACGGCGCACTTATGAAGCAGTATCTTGACGACAGCGAAAACAACGACCTTTTTGCCGAGGAACTGTCGGAGTATACCGTTTGCGAGAAGTACGGCTATCTCCCGCAGGAAGAATTTTATACATTGGGTGACGCGGCAATAGTTTACGCCGAAAATCCGTACATACTTATCGGATACGTCCGCGGAACGGGCACACAGCTTAACACGAAGATTTTCCGTGATACGGCAAGGTGCGCGGATAATATACATAAGCTGCTGCATGAGAATGATTAAATGATTTTCGGGGGATATATGAAACTGATTAAGAGATTATCGGCTATCTCGCTGATACTTAATGTTATACTATATATAATCAATATCCTGTCAATGTTTTACCACATTTATAAAAACGGCAATCAGTTTCAGCTTTTTGATATTTCGACAACACATGGTATAACGGCATATTTGCATGGAGCGGCGGTAGCGTCCTATTTATATTTTTGTGTTTTGGGCGTTTGGCTATTACTTGTGACAATTATTTTACGAGTAATATATTTTGTTTTAAAGAAAAAATCAATAGATAATGGTAACACCACTATATAAGTGAAACTACCCTGAGAAGAATGCTCTCCTCAGGGTAGTTTTATCTGTTATCAACTTTTTCGGGATACATATCGTGATTCACAAGGCGGTCAAAGGCGACCTTTTCCCATGGCGTACCCTTTTTGCCGTAGTTGCAGTAGGGGTCGATGGATATTCCGCCGCGGGGGGTGAATTTGCCCCAGACCTCGATATACTTAGGGTCCATGAGCTTGATAAGGTCTTTCATTATAATGTTCATGCAGTCCTCGTGAAAATCGCCGTGGTTGCGGAAGCTGTAAAGATAAAGCTTCAGCGATTTGCTCTCCACCATTCGCTCCGAGGGGACGTAGGATATATATACCGTGGCAAAATCGGGCTGTCCAGTTATCGGGCAAAGACTTGTAAATTCGGGACAGTTGAATTTTACAAAGTAGTCGTTCTCTTGGTGCTTGTTGATAAAGGTCTCCAGCACCTCGGGAGCGTAATCGTCGGGATATTTGGTTTTCTGGTTGCCCAGCAGGGTAATGCCATTTGTTTCTTCGTTATTTCTGCCTGTCATAGCTTTTATTCCTTTCAATATTTTAACGGGTCTTTTACGCCGTTTGCTTCAAATGCTGCCATTCTGTCGCGGCAGGTGCCGCACACGCCGCATGGCTTGTGGTGTCCCTCGTAGCAGCTCCATGTCAGCTCATAGGGTACATTAAGCTCTAAGCCGATTTTTACCACGCCCGATTTGCTCATATTTATAAATGGCGCTTCGACCTTGACCTGATGTCCGCTGCCCTCGTATATGGCGGTGTTTATGGCATTGTTGAATACCTCCGAGCAGTCGGGATATGCGTTGCCT
>JBJEQM010000477.1:1666-3307 GCA_051881755.1 Oscillospiraceae bacterium | reverse complement strand
CATTCGTCTCCCCAGCCTCTGAGATATGCAAGGGGGTATTCGTTTTTCTCGGCATAGACAAACTTGATGTCTCCCCTGCTCTGCAAAGCCTTTCGCGACTGTCTTATCTCAATAAGCCGCTTTATCTCGCTTCTGAGGGAGTTTTTGTCCTTCATCTGAGCCTGCACGGTGGGACGGTCGGGGCTTTCGTCAAGAGGAATGTACAGCATATCCTTCGGAGCGGAGCTGAAACCTGCATTGGTGGTGTTATCCCACTGCATAGGCGTGCGGGAGCCTGTTCTGCCGTAGCCGCCCTCCACGGAGGCAAGACCCTCCACATAGCGCATACCGATCTCGTCGCCGTAATAGATAAACGGCGCGCCCGGCATGGAGAGCAGGAACGCAAAGGCAATTTTCAGGTTTTCACCATGTATGGTCTGGGAAAGCCTGCCCATATCGTGATTGCCCGAGGGAATACAGATAAGACCCTTACGCTCCGATTTTTCGTAATTTTCCTCATACTTTGCCACAAACTCGGAAACATCGCCCTTGCCGCGGTCGGAGAAAAACGGCTCCTCGCAGCGGAAAAGGTCATTGTAATGTGACGGACCGAAATGCAGCAGGAAATCCATGTGGAAGCCGCCCTGCAATGACTTGTCGGGCTCGCCCCATTCGGACACCATTGCCGCCTCGGGAAATTCCTTATCCAGAAACTCGCGGACATTCTGCCAAAGCTTTATTGTACCCTTGCCGTCCTCGTCGTGCTTTACGAGGGAGCCTGCCATATCGACGCGGAAGCCGTCGCAGCCCATGCCAAGCCAGAAGCGCATTATATCCTTGAGCGCCTCCAATGTTGCTTTTGCGCCCTCGCTGTCCATGCTCTGCTGCCACGGACGGTCGCACTTGTAAAAGCCGTAATTCAGCGCAGGCTGATGGGAGAAAAAGTTTACCGCGCAGGAGCCGTCGCGCTCGGATATACCGCGTATACAGCCCATACCTTGGGGCTCCTCCCATATGCTGTCCGTCCAGACATAGCGGTCGGTGAACTCGTTTCTCTCCGCTTTCATGGACTCCTTGAACCACTTGTGCTCAACGGAGGTGTGTCCGGGCACAAGGTCAAGCAGGATATGCATATCACGCTTGTGACACTCGGCAAAAAGGCGCTTCAAGTCCTCATTTGTGCCGTATCGCGGCGCGGCTTTGTAATAATCCGATACATCGTAGCCCGCGTCACCGAAAGGCGACTCAAAACAGGGATTGAGCCATATTGCATTGCAGCCCAGCTCCTTTATATAGTCCAGCTTTTCAATGATACCCCGAAAATCGCCGATACCGTCTCCGTCAGTATCATTGAAGGATTGTGGATATATCTCGTAAAATACTGCATCATCAAGCCATTTTGGTACGTTTGTATTCATCATCGCTTTTCCTTTCCGAAAATATTCTGTATAAATATGATACAGCATACAAACGACAAAATCAATATAGAATATATAAACTTTTATATTATTCCGTCTCTCTGAGCCGCTCCACTATGGATCTTTTCGCCGTAAATTTATATGTTATCAGCGGCAGGATAATACCCAGCGCCGTAAAAAGCGGAATGATTATCAGTATGGGCATAACAGTGAATTTATAGCTGAAAAACCAGAACATACTCTC
>JBJEQM010000477.1:0-1566 GCA_051881755.1 Oscillospiraceae bacterium | reverse complement strand
TTATCAGTATGGGCATAACAGTGAATTTATAGCTGAAAAACCAGAACATACTCTCCAGCGCCTTTGCCGTAAGCGGACTGAACACCACGCTAAGTGCCAGTGCCGACAGAGCTGCTCCCCAGGCATAGAAAAGTCCCTCGAAAACAAGCATGGTTTTAAGCTGTTTTCCCGTCATTCCCACAGATTGAAGCACCGCAAATTCGTGCCGTCTTGTCAGTATGCCCGTCAGCACCGCGTTAAGAAAATTCAGCACGCCCACAAGCCCCGTGATAAAGCTGAGTGCGCCGCCCATTATAACGAACATACTGCGGAAGGATTCAAATTCCGCTTCGTATGTTGCTTTGCTCTCATAATCAAGTGTGGGCATTATATTCTGCGTAAGCTGCGACATAAAGCGGTCGGTCTGCTCCTCGCTGCCGTCGGTAACGTCAAAGGCATAGTACAAAATATCCTCGGTGCGCGTATTATTCTTGAAATTGTCCGCGCCCAATACAAACTGGTCAGTGCCGTAATAGCGGTAGCTTAAAGTGTTCGGTATATTAACCAGAGCGGCGACCTCATATTCAACGTCGCGATATGATTTGGTGCGGGAACTCCATAACGCCGTTTCGGGAATAGCGTCAGCGGACGGATATATCTCCCCTGTTTCAACATCATAATACTCCGTTTCGTCAACAAACCGCAGCTTGACCTTATCACCAAGCTTCGCCCAGTTGCTGCCCTCCTCAATGTTTCCGTAATCATCGCTGTGATACACCGCCGCAATATAATTGCCATCATCAAGCTTTGAAATATCGCCCTCGAATACATTCAGCTTGTCAAGGCAGAAGCTTTCCATTCCGTAAAGCTGAACATTGTCCTGCAAAAGACCGTCCTGCTTTTCCTTATTCTCCACAAACAAATTTACGTTTTCCTCATCGTTCCATTGGAGCAGGCGCTGTCTTAACCAATCCTCTGTGACAAATTCGTAAGCTGCGCTCGTCAGACCGTAGGTACGTCCGCCGTCCGAAATATCATTCTGCGATATGATATACTGCACCGCGTCCTCGGGCAGCTGCTCCCATGATATACTGCCCGCCTGAAAATATGCCGCGTCCGCCGTGATATAGTCCGCAAGGGCTCTGTCGGCAAGATACTTATCCATATCAAAGCCGTTTGTAAATATAAATGTAACACAAAGCAGCACCACCGACAGGGACATTGACGCGATAGTTACCGCGGTCTTACTCCTGTTTCGTCCCAGATTTGCAAGCGCCATGGCAGGCAGAGATGCTCCGCCCTTTGCCTTGCGCACAGCCTTTTTGCCGCCGCCCTCAGTATATCTCACCGCCTCAACTGGCGATACTTTCCCGGCAGTACGCGCAGGCTTCATGCAGGATATAAGCACGGTCACAAGGGCAAACAGCGCCGCGCCTATGAATATAACGGGGCTTGCCGACACCGTATTCTCAACGCCGTTGAGACGGGCGATAACTACGGGAGTCAGCACCGCGCCGCACAAAAATCCCAGTATAAGTCCCAGCGGTATTCCCACGGCGGAAAGGGTCAGGGCTTCAATGTACACCA
>JBJEQM010000476.1:0-3313 GCA_051881755.1 Oscillospiraceae bacterium | reverse complement strand
ATAAGAACGATGATTTTTCCGAAGAGGAATGATCTCGGAAGGAGGCAGCTCCCATGCGGAGTTCTGGTCAAAAAAAATATAGTCGTTTAGCGGCTGCCGTTCTGGCGGCGCTGATGCTGCTTACCCTTTCGGCGTGTAAAGAGGAAAAAGGCGACTGGGAGGATACGCTTCCCTCCGCCGTCACCACAACCCAAAAAGGTACAGCCGAGGTAATAACCGAGGATACCAAGCCTCCCATATCCATTGAAATGCCGGAGAAGTCCACTACCACGGAGAAAAAGACCGAGCTTGCCACCACCCTTACCCCCGAGGAGCCGGAAGAGACTTCCCTCCGCGGCTCGGTATCGGGCGTGCCCGACGTTCCCGTGTCGGAATTTACCTCCACTTCACCCGTAACTGCGCCGCCGCTGACGGAGACTCCCGTGACCACCGTTACAGCTTCCTCGTCACAGTCCGTATCGTCCGACGGTACGACCGAGGGCAGCAGCACGGTCACAACGGGCAGTATCGTGGAGGAGACCTCTCAGGTAGTGACCGTCGCCGACCCCGAAGCGCCCTATGTTTTCAACGACCCTATCAGCCGTCCTTACAGCTACAGCAGTCTCAGCGGAGCAAAGCGCGACCTTTACGATCTGGTGATAAAGTCCATCAAGGAATATGATGTCAGAATAACCGTCCCCGATGACCTCAACGTCACCTCCGACGACTATTGCGACGTATATCAGATGATATACAACAACGAGCACTCCATTTTCGGCATAGATACCCAGATGAAATATACCTCGCAGGCGAAGGATAAAAAGCTTGTGGCGTTTGAGCTTTGCTATATTTATACCGAAAACGAGATAAAAGCCATGCAGGAGCAGATCGACGAGGCGGCGGACAAGATAATCGCAGGCATCACCGAGGATATGAGCGAGTATGACATTGTAAAATATTTTTACGATACCATAATCTCAAACTGCGATTACGACGAGACTCCCGAAAACTGCCGCGATATATACGGCTGCTTTGTTGTGAAGCGTGCGGTATGCGGCGGTTATGCAAAGGCGTTCAGCTATCTCTGCGACAAGGTAGGCATACAGAGCCTGACCATTACGGGCGATTCCGACGGGATACCCCATATGTGGAATATGGTGAAGCTTGGAAACGACTGGTATCATATCGACCCCACAGCAGGCTATGTGGGCAATCCAAATAATAAGTATATCCGATACGACTACTTCTGCGTGAGCGACGAGGTGATAAACAAGACCAGAACGGTCTACGAGCAGAATTTCACCTATCCCAAGGCTACAGCGACAAAATATAATTACTTTGTCTATAACGGTCTTGTGGCGGCTGACTTTGACGACGCGGAACGTCTTATCGAAAATTGTATCATCGAAGCCTCCAAGACCAAGCGCCGCGATATACAGATCGCCTGCGCCGACGACGAGACCTTTGAAAATGTAAGATATAAGCTTTTCGACCAGTCTCAGGCATACGCTCTGGTCATCTACGAAAATGCTTACGATAAATGCAAAAACAAATATAACCGCACGTCCATTACATATAATTCCGATAAGGCGACAAGGGTCATAAAGCTCTTTATCGACTATACCGAGGAATAAAACGGCGGTATATTATATTCGGAGGCGTTGTTTTGCGTAAAATTTTAATAGTTTTGCTTGCAGCAGCGCTTCTGTGCGGCTGTACGGCGGAGCGTATAGATGAAGACGAGCCGCAGGAGGGCAGCTACAACATGATATCCGGCGGAACGTCCATCAGGGTAGTTGAGGAGCCTTCCGCTCAGGAGGCGGCATATTATGTGCCGAAGTATATGGAAACAAAATACGCCAGCAGCGCTCTCGAGGGCGAGGAGCTGGAGGCGTATGAAGAGATAGTGCGCTGCATTTCCGAATACGGCGAGTCCATTCAGTATGATATGGACTCAAAAATTTATAATGACCTGCTTAATCTTGCCAACATCGAGCAGCTGTCCTTTGCCCATGTATCGGGCAGAAAGCCGGGCGGCTACGACATGGACACCAAGAGCTTCTCCGTGGAATTCAGCTACCGCTTCACCCCCGAGGAAATGAGCAACATGAACCGCGTCAGCGAGGCGGCGGCGGACAAGATAATGGAAAATATCACCGACGATATGAGCGAATACGATATATTGAAGTATTTCCACGATTACCTTATCCGAAACTGCGTCAGCGATACCGAGGACAAATACGCCAATACTATATACGGTACACTGGTAAACGGCAAAGCGCTCTGCGAGGGCTACGCCAAGACGTTCTCATATCTCTGCAACCGTGCAGGCATAGAAAATATGATAGTCACGGGCATGACCGACGTGGCGCATATGTGGAACATGGTCAAGGTGGACGGCAACTGGTATCATGTTGACGTTACATGGGACAAGCCCGGCGGTATGCTGGCGGAGCGCTATCCCGACATGGTAATGTACCAGTACTTTATGGTGACCGACGCCGTCATCGAGAACGACCATACCATCTGGACGGTGGGCAAGGAGCCGCCTCACGGCTACAGCACCAAGGAAAACTATTTTGTCAAGGAAAACCTGTATGTGACGGAGGAGAGCGGTATCGAGCCTGCGGTGAAAACGGCGCTGGAGGGCGCTGTCAGGGAGGGTCTGCACACCGCCATGATAAAGTTTGATACCACAAACCTTATGCTGTCGGCGCTGTCAAGGCTGAAAGAGGCAAATTCGGGCGGCGAGCCGTATCTCAACGAGGTCATAGACGAGGTTTGCGCCGAATATAATGTCAAGCTGAACATCAGCTGGACGGATTACTACTCCCCCTACCGCATAATTGTGTTTGTAATAGATTATCCCGAAAAATAAAAAAGCTTCCGTGCGCTGTACACGGAAGCTTTTTTTATCTTGTTTCACATATGAGCTTTATAGCTGTACGTTCCTCCCCGTCGATAACAACATTTGCAAAAGCGGGAATACATATCATATCCGTTCCAATGGGAGCAAGATACCCTCTTGCGATGGCAATTGCCTTTATTGCCTGATTGGCGGCTCCCGCGCCCACAGCCTGAACTTCTACGGAGCCGTTCTCTCTGATGACGCTTGCAATAGCTCCCGCTACCGAGTTTGGCACAGATCTTGATGAAACCTTGAGAACTTCCATTACTAAATCTCCTTAATGATGAGTGTATATAAAATTATGCAGCTTCTACGATAAGTTTTATTATACACTGTTTTAGAAATTTTTGCAATATAAAGACACTATATTTGTATATTTACCTAATAATTAAACGTTTTATATTGTCAGCTTTGCCTATTTTTTCA
>JBJEQM010000475.1:0-3318 GCA_051881755.1 Oscillospiraceae bacterium | reverse complement strand
ATAAAGGAAAATACAATGCCCACGATACCAAGTACCATACCGCTTACACATATCTTTTTGGATTTTTCGTTCATCTTAACCACTCCTTGATAATATATTACCACATTATATTTTTGTTGTCAAATCAAAATCTTCTCTTGCCGGAAACTCGCTTCATTTTTCTGCGGCGCTTGGTGGTTGCCGCAATGTATATCGCGATGTATGCGATGATAAGTACCGCCGCAATGACCGCCGCCAGCTTGAACCAGAACGAGCCGACAAAAGCCTTGGCCTTCATTATGTTATACTCTATCCGCGAAAGCTCCACGCTGTCCTTGGCAATAAGGTCTACCGTGCAGAGAGTCTCGCCAGACAGAGACAGGGTGTATGTCCCCAGCTTCTGCCCCTTTTCTATAGGAGCGATGACGGCGCCGTCCTCGTCGGTGTAATCCTTAGTGTTTATCTCCGCTTTCAGATTTGACACGTCCAGAGTGGCAGGCCACAGCGTAGAGTATTCGCTGCCGGGAACAAGGAGAACATGATCCGCATTATCTCCCAGCTTGACAGGAAGCTCGGTAATTTCCTTGTCGGAGGAGAGAATTTTCTGAAAGGAAAAGTTGTTGAACGCCCATTCGTATATATTCTTATGGTCGGTATACTGCTCATTGACGGTGTTGCCGTCGGCGTCCCTCATGGGAGCGCCCATGGTGCAGAGCAGATAGTTGTTGCCGTCCTTGCGCGCCATGGAGATAAGGTTTCGTCCCGACTCGTCCAGAGTACCCGTCTTTAGTCCGCGTGCGTACTGATAGTAGTAATCGCTGCCTGTGGAGAGCATTTTGTTTGTGTGGTATATGGTCGCCCAGCCCTCCTGCTGGTAGTTGGTAGCGCCCATGGTATATTCCGTTGTGCAGGCTATCTCAACGAATTTAGGGTAATTTTGTACGGCGTATTTTGCAATGAGCGCCATGTCGCGTGCGTTTGTATACTGGTCATCATCGTAAAGACCGTGGGGATTTGTAAAGTTTGTGCCGATACAGCCTATTTCCTTTGCTTTTTCGTTCATCATGGATACAAAGTTGGGTATGCTCTCGCCGCCCACGTTGTACGCCAGTATACCTGCGGACTCACAGGCGGAATACATAAGCATGGAGTACATCAGGTCGGAGACCGTTGCGATCTCTCCGCGGGAATATCCTACAGACGAAGCACCCTGTCCGTACAGCTCGTCGAAAACCACCAGCGGCGCTTCAAATGTAGTATTGTCCAGATCCTTGACATTATCCAGCACCACAATGGCTGTCATTATTTTGGTAAGGGAGGCAGGATACATCTTCTTTGTGGGATTTTTCTCGTAGACCGTAATATCCTTATCAAGATTAATAAGTACCGCAGCCTCGCTGGCGACCGTGAAATTTGGCGTGAATGTAATTGCTTCCGACTTTATCGGGGCGAAGATCATTATTGTAAAAAGTGCCGCTAAAAGCACCGATATTTTTTTCATTTTTACCTCCAAGTTAAAAATAGTGCCGATATTTGATATACACTTTTATTATATCAAATATCGGCGCAAAATGGAAGCCTTTTATTAAATTTTCTTAAAAATTTTTTGCGGCATTTTTATTACAGCTCTGATTCGGGGACAGTCACGGGAGTTTTTGCTTCGGGAGCCTCGGCAGGAGCGGCGGGGGAGACCTCCTCCTTTGCCGCAGCAGACGCATTCAGACCCGCGCCGATGGCTCTGCCCGTGAGGACGCTGCTGACAAGGTCTTTGAGGGAAATTCCCATTCCGCCCAGCAGACCGTCGGATATCTGACTTGTGGAGGTGGTGATGTCGCCCACAAGCTTGGCGGCATTGCCGTCGCCGTACATTGTAATGGAGTCAACATTTGCAAGGGGAGAAGCAACTGCCTGCGCGATCTCGGGCAGCTTTTCAAAGTACATCTGGAGGATAGCGGCTTCCTGCATCTTCTGCATAGCCTCCGCCTTTTTGTCAAGACCCTCGGCTTCCGCAAGAGCCTTGGCGCGGACAGCCTCAGCCTCCGCAAGACCCTTGGCGCGTATACCCTCGGCAAACTGCTCGGCAGCATACTTGCCCGCTTCCGCCTTGGCGCGCTGTGCCTTTGCTTCCTGCTCGGCGGTGTAATACATAGCCTCCGCCTCACGCTGCTTTACGGCAAGCTCCGCTTCGGCATTTTGGATATCCTCGTACTTCTTAGCCTCCGCCTCTTTCTGACGGGTGTACAAGTCCGCGTCGGCGCGCTGCTGCTGCTCAAACTTCTTGGCTTCAGCCTGCTTTTTTACTTCCGCGTCCAGACGGCGCTCCTGAATGGCGATCTTCTGTGTCTCCAGCTCAACTTCCTTTTCCTGACGGGCAATGTTGGCGTTGGCTGTGGTAATTTCTATCTGCTTGCGCTGCTCTTCTTCCTGTATCTTGTAGGCAGCGTCCGCTTCCGCTTTCTTGATATCGGACATCTTTTTCAGCTCTGCCTGCTTGATGGCAAGGTCGTTGTTTTTCATGGCTATTTCAAGGCTTGAAGCGACTTTAGCGTCATTAGCCTGCTTGTCGGCTTCGGCGCGGGCAACGGCAACGTCTCTGTCGGCGTTGGCGCGGGCAATGGACGCGTCCTTCTGTATCTTTGCGATATTGTCGATACCGAGGTTGTCGATAACGCCCTGCGAGTCGGTGAAGTTCTGCACGTTAAATGATACAACGTCCAGACCCATTTTTGCAAGGTCAGGAGCGGCGTTTTCCTTTACCTTATCGGCAAATTTCTGGCGGTTGGATACCATATCGCGCAGCTCCATAGTACCCACGATCTCACGCATATTACCCTCCAGCACCTCACGCGCAACGCTGACGATATACGTTCTGTCCTTGTTGAGAAAGTTCTGCTGTGCAAGCTCGATGCCTGTTTCGTCCAGAGATACCTTGACGTTTACCGCAGCGTCAACCATTATATTGATGTAGTCCGCCGTGGGGACAGCGGAGGCTGTCTTTACGTCAACGGACATAAGGCTCAGGTCAAGCTTGTCGAGACGCTCAAAAAAGGGTATCTTGACCGACGCTTTACCGATAACGACCCTTGCCTTTTTGCCGATACCCGAGATTATGTACGCCTTATCCGGCGGCGCTTTGACATATCCCGAAGCGAGTATTGCCAATACCACGATGACGGCGATGATAATTCCTACCACGCCAAGATGTTCAAATATAAATCCCATAATGACCCTCCTATATGTTTATTAAGTATATTTTACTATATTTATTGTTTTTTGTCAACAAAATATTGCGGGAAACGTTATAGCTTCTGATACTGATAACCAATAAAACTGTAGACA
>JBJEQM010000474.1:0-3321 GCA_051881755.1 Oscillospiraceae bacterium | reverse complement strand
CGTCGATTATCTCCTCCAGACGCATACCGCGGCTTGCTTTGAAAAGCACGATATCGTCGGGACGAAGCTTGAATTTCAGGAAGTTCAGTATAGTCTTTTTCTCCTCGGAATATCCCGCCTGCAAGCCCAGCTCGCACGCCTTGGAGGCAATATATTTCGCTTCTTTTCCGTAGCAGACCAGCAGGTCTACTCCCTTTTTCACGATATACTCGCCTATTTCCTCGTGATACTGCTTTGAAAACTCTCCAAGCTCCAGCATATCGCCCAGAACAGCCACTCTCCTGCCGCTGCCGCGTGGCTTCATGTCGCAGAGCATATCAATGGCGGCTCTCATGGACGCGGGTGAGGCGTTGTAGCAGTCCGCGATAACAGTCTGATTTCCGCGCTCCTGAATGTTCTGACGCAGTCCGTCAAAATGGAACACGCTGAGCATCTCCGCCGCCTCGACAGGGTCACAGCCCACGGTCACGGCAACGGTCAGCGCCGCAAGGGCGTTGTATATATTATGCTTGCCGATACAGTATAAAACCGCGTCGGTAATAAGCTCCCCTTTATGATATACATTGAAGTACATTCTGTCCTCAAACATTTGTATATCGTCGGCGGTAAACTCGCAGTCCTTGTTTTCGATGCCGTAGGTGATTATCTTATGGCTGCTGCCAAAGTCGTTGTATACTCCCCAGAGGAGGTCGTCGTCGCCGTTGACGATAAGCGGAGCGTTTCTGTCCGCGCCCTTGATTATCTCCAGCTTTGCTTCAAGTATGCCCTCGCGGGAGCCAAGCTTTTCTATGTGTGATACGCCGATATTGGTTATAACGCAGACCGTGGGAGCTGCCGTTCTTGACAGCCGCTCTATCTCGCCGAAGCCCGACATTCCCATTTCAATTACCGCTGCGTCGCAGGTGGAATTGAGCTTCAGCAGAGTAAAGGGCATACCTATCTCATTGTTCCTGTTGCCCTCGGTCTTGAGTACAGCCTTGCTTGATGAAAGCGCCAGCGCGACCATGTTTTTCGTGCCCGTCTTTCCAACGCTGCCTGTGATACCAACAACGACAGGCTTGAACTTCATGCGGTAGAAATGCGCAAGATCCATAAGAGCGCGTCTTGTGCTGCGCACTATGATGCAGGGGCAGTTTCCGACGGCGTGCTCGGTTATCGCCAGCGAAGCGCCGTTCTTTATCGCCTGTTCAACAAAGTCGTGTCCGTCAAAATGCTCGCCCTTTATGGCGATAAATATACCGCCCGAAACGGTCTGCCTCGTATCGGAATAAATGGAGTCCGCCGTGAACTTGACACCGAAATTGCTGATATACTGCGGCTTGCCGTTTACCGCGTCGATTATCTCCGACAGAAGAAGGGTCTCCTTTTTGGAGGGATTGAAATGAGGACGCTTGTAGTCCTTCATTATATCGCTGACGATCTCTTTTTCGTCGAAGCGGATATGAACATCGTCCTTTAAGATCTGATAATCCTCGTGTCCCTTGCCTGCAAGCACGATGGTATCGCCCTTTTCGGCAATAAGGATAGCGCGCTTTATGGCAGCCTTGCGGTCGGTTATGCGCATATACGATGTGAAGCGGGAAAGTCCTGCCACAATATCGTCGATAATGGCGTCGGGCTCTTCGCTGCGTGGATTATCCGATGTGATTATAAGCAGGTCGGCATATTTTTCCGCCGCCTTTGCCATAAGCGGACGCTTGGTGCGGTCGCGGTCGCCGCCGCAGCCGAACAGACAGATGAGCCTGCCCTTTGTGTGCGCCTTTATGCTGGGGAGCATATTTTCCAGCGCGTCGGGACTGTGGGCATAATCGCGCATAACGATAAAGCCCTTGTCGTTGGAAAGCACCTCGCAGCGTCCCGCAACGCCCTTGCACCGTCCAAGGGAGTCTATTACCTTGTTGATGCCTATGCCTGCCTTTACGCATACAACAGCCGCCGCCATAGCGTTGACAACGTTATAATCCCCAAGCATATTTATGCTGACGGGGAAGCTTTTGTTATCGACGGAGAGCCAGAATTTTGTACCCGAGTCGGCAGCGCGGATATTGTCCGCGTGTATCTGAGCGTTGGCGTGAGTGCCGTAGGATATTCTCTCAATACCGATATCGGCGATCTCGTTCCAGAGACGCATACCGTATTCGTCGTCTATATTGACAATGGCGGTCTTGCAATGTTCGGTGAAAAGCTTCTTTTTCGCCTGATAGTAATCCTCCATTGTGCCGTGATAATCAAGATGATCCTGCGTCAGATTGGTAAACACGGCGCACTCATATACAGCAGGACCTATTCTGTTCTGCGCCAGCGCAAAGGAGGATACCTCCATTACAACTGCGGTGCAGCTGCTTTTTACCATATCTCTGAAAATGCTGTAAAGCTCGTATACTCTCGGTGTGGTGGGAGTGGACTGATCGGAATTATACGTCTTGCCGTTTATAAGCACGCCTGTTGTGCCGATAAAGCCTACTCTGTGTCCGCTGTCGGCAAGAACGCTGCTGATAAGAGTAGCCATGGTGGTCTTGCCGTTTGTACCCGTAACGCCGTAAAGCTTCAGCCGCTTCTCGGGGTGTCCGAACCAAGCCGCGCACAGCAGACCGTAGAATTTTCTTGTATCGTCGGTTATTATCTGATTTTTCAGACCTATATCATGGTCGGTAACAACACAGAGCGCGCCTTTTTCCAGCATTTCCTCGGCGGCGGAATGGCCGTCGAACTTTGCGCCCTTTATGCATACGAAGATAAACCCGCTTTCAACGTCATTGGTATTGTCGGTCAGACCGCTTACCTCGGCGTATCTGTCCGCGACAAAAACCTGTGCGGGAGCGGCGGTCATCACATCGCTGAGAAGTTCATCAAGCTTCATAAGATCAATCCTTTCAGACCCGGAACGTCAGCCCTCGTCCTTGATCATAAATATAACTTCAATAATGGTGCCCTTTGGAACAACGCAGCCCTCGGCGTAGTTCTGGGTGTATGCCACAGCTCCCTCATGGCTGGAGGCGCCGTCGCCCGCCTTGAAGTTAAGGTCGGCGTTGGTCAGGAGCGTATTTACTTCGGAAAGCGAACGTCCCAGCACGTTTGGCACGGTGGTATATTCGGTCTCGTAGTTTTTATCGGTATAAAGTATCACCTTGCCGCCTCGCCGGAGCGTGCTTGCCTTGGCAGGCACCTGAGATACAACGGTCTCGCCGCTGCCCTCAACGGTATATTCCAGACCCAGAGCGTTCAGCGTAGAGCCTGCGCTCTCCACCGTCTGACCCTCAACATCGGGAACGGTTATGCCCAGCTCTTCAAGCTCGTCGTCGGTATATTCGGGATAATATC
>JBJEQM010000473.1:0-3321 GCA_051881755.1 Oscillospiraceae bacterium | reverse complement strand
ATTCACTCTTCACTATTCACTAAACCGTCTTGCTCATGAGCACCGCATTTTCCACAGGCTGACGGTAGAAATTCTTCCGCAGACCGTTTTGCGCGTACCCCAGCTTTTTGTATAACGATATGGCAGGCAGATTGCTCTCCCGCACCTCTAAGTTTATCACCGCCGCAAAGCCCGAGACCTGCTCTTCCAACGCGCGCAAAAGCTTCTCCCCGATACCGTTCCGACGGTACTCGGACAGCACCGCAACATTGTTTATGTTCACCTCGTCAAGCACCGATGAAGCCGTCAGGAAGCCGCATATGACGCCGTCACGCTCCGCCGCAAGAAACACCGCTCCCGAAGCCGCAAATTCCGCACGGAACGACTCCACGCTCCACGGCTCCGCGATACAAACACTCTCTATCTCCGCAAAAACAGGCAGATCGCGTTCCGCCGCCTGCCTTATAATAACATTATTCATGCTTCAGCACCTCATCGCAGATGGCGCGCAGATCGTCCATGCAGGTAAGTGAGCCGCACCTGTTGCGAAGCTCCGCCGCGTTTGGCATACCTTTGAGATAAAACGCGCACTGCCGCCGAAGCTCGCTCATAGCCGTCTTTTCGCCCTTGTACCGCACCGTCAGTTCCGCCTGACGAAGCATATATTTCAGCCGCGTTTCCGTGTCGGGCTCGGGAAGTATGGTGCCGTCCGCAAAGTATGTGTTTATCTGCGAAAACAGCCACGGTCTGCCGTAGCTGCCCCGACCTATCATCACAAGGTCGCAGCCCGTCTCGCGGTACATCTCCTCCGCACTTTGTGGTGAGTCCACGTCGCCGTTGCCGATAACGGGTATATTCACCGCATTTTTTACATCGCGGATAATATCCCAATTTGCCTTGCCGTGATACATCTGTGTCTTAGTCCTGCCATGGACGGCAATTGCCGCCGCTCCCGAAGCTTCAAGCGCCTGTGCCGTTTCCACAGCGTTTATGCTGCTCTCGTCCCAGCCTGCGCGTATCTTCGCCGTCACGGGCACGTCACAATGCGCCTTTACGCTGCCCAGTATCTTCGCCGCAAGCTCGGGGTCTTTCATCAGCGCGCTTCCTGCGCCGTTCCCCGCAATTTTCGGCACGGGACAGCCCATGTTTATATCAATAATATCGGGCTTATATTCCATAAGCTTCTCCGCGGCACGTCCCATAAACTCGGGGTCCTCGCCGAAAAGCTGTAAGGCGTATGGGCGCTCATGCTCCATGACGGTGCAAAGCTCCTCCGTTTTCCTGTCGGAATAGCAAAGCCCCTTGGCGGATATCATCTCCGATACAAGATAAGCCGCGCCGCACTCCTTGCATACCTGACGATACGCTCTGTCCGCCACCGAAGCCATGGGCGCAAGCGCGGCGGTCTGCTGTATCTTCACTCCGCCGATATCAATATATTGCATTATATCAGACCTCAATCTCGGGATGATCGCTCCTCTGCTCGGGGGTAAGGTCGTAGTCCTTATCGTCGGAGCTTTCATATACCTCGTATTCCTCGCAGATCTCTTCCAGCCTGCCGTAATTGTACGCAACATAATCACGCTTACGCAGACCCACCGCCACGATAAGGGCGTTTATAACGCTCATGGGCGCAATAAGGGAATCCGCAAAGGAAGCCATGTCGCTGCGCGCGATAAGTATATTGTCCGCATATTCCGCCAAAGGCGAAGCAAGACTGTCGGTTATGGCGATTACCTTTGCATTGTGAGAGTGGGCATAGCGGAACGCCTTTACCGTCTGCTTGGAATATCTTGGAAAGCTTATTCCTATCATAATGTCATTCTCGCCGATATTGATTATCTGCTCGAACATTTCCGATGTGGATGTGGTATGCACCAGCTTCACGTTCTCGAACATCATGGTAAAATAGAATGACAGGAAACGCGCCAGCACCGCCGCCGAGCGCGCACCGATAACATAGATATTCTTCGCATTGCAGAGGGTGTCCACCGTGCGGTAGAACTCGGCGCGGTCGCCCTCCTCCAATGTCTTGCGAAGCTTGTCGATATCCATGTTGAGTACCTTTTCATACACGTCAACGTCGCCCAGCTGGTCGTTCATCACGTCGATACGCTGTACGGTGGTCAGCTTGTTGCTGGTGAACTCTTTCAGCGCCCTTTGCAGCTCGGGATAGCCCTCGAAGCCAAGCTCCGTGGCAAAGCGCACCACCGTGGATTCGCTGACGCCCACGATAGCGCCCAGCTTTGACGCGGTCATAAACGCCGCCTTGTCATAATGCGCCAGCATATATTCCGCGATTTTTTTGTGTCCCTTGGAAAGTGTGGGCATTATTTCGTGCAATTTATCAAACAATGTTTTCTGCATAGCCGCAGTCTCCTTTCGGATATTAATTCCACAAACTATTTTGCAAGTCAAGTATCTCTTTCCGTCGTTTTTCTGTTGCAGTCTTGTCGGCTCTGTATCTGCCGTCGGGCAACCTTACAATAACATCGCCCTCTGATATATCACCGTCAAACAAGGATATATCAAGTTCTGTGTGTTCGCCGTCGTTGTCCGCCACTACTATTTTACCCTCAATGCGGTCAATTGTCAACATATTACCATCATTTCCTTACAGCAAATTCTGCATTTTTATGTATCTTATCATTCATTTTGCGGCTGATTTTGTGTAACGCAGTATATTTCCGAGCCGTCGGAATAAAAGGCTATATTGCCGTATTCCGCCGTGCCGTATATCTTTATACCACGCTCTTCCAGACGTTCCAGAGTATTATCGTGAGGGTGACCGTAGGAATTGTCCGCGCCGTAGGATATGACCGCCGACGTGGGCGATACCGCGTCCAGAAACGCCGCACAGGAGGAGCTGCTGCTGCCGTGATGACCCACCTGCAAAACGTCGGCGGAAAGCTCCGCGCCGCTTGCGATAATGTCCTCCTCGGCTATTTTTTCCGCGTCACCCGTAAACAGGAAAGCGGTCTCGCCGCAGACGATACGCGCCGCCACAGACCAGTCGTTCAGGTCGTCATAGTCGCTGCCAACGGGCGCGAGTATCTCCATTCTTGTATCGTCCTCCTCGGGGTCGCCGCTGAGATAATATACATCTCCCGGCTTTGCCGCCGTGAGCCGCAGTCCCTTTGCGCTGAGTGAGCTGAGGAAGTTTTCGTAGGTCTTGCTTGTGGGAGTCATTTCGTCGCTTACGCGCGGCGCGATGACCGTCCCGATGTCGAAATTATCTATAATATAGTACATTGAGCCGATATGGTCGGAGTGGGGGTGTGTGGCAATAATATAATCCAGCCGCGTTATGCCCAGCTCCTTGATATATTTCTCCACCGCCTC
>JBJEQM010000472.1:0-3322 GCA_051881755.1 Oscillospiraceae bacterium | reverse complement strand
CGGTAAACATACGCCACCACCGAATTTTTGGCAATCTTGCTGCCATCCTCGTTGGGATAGCTCAGCACACCCTTTGCATTGGTAGTGACTACCTGTTCGTCCCTGACATATACAGCGTTAAGGGAAAGCTTCTCAGCCGACGAATAAAGCGTGGCTGTTTCTGTCTTGTAATCATCGTTAAACATGGAAATGACCTTCTGAGCGGCAAACTGCAGTATAACAAAAATGATTATCACAAGCACTATTTTAACAGTCAGCGAATTCATAAGTACGACAAAGCTCCCGAAAGGAAGCCACCCTCCTTTTTAAGGTTGTTACTGCTCCGCGTCAAGGATAGAAATGGGCTTAACGGGAACGATGGTGGAAATAGCGTGCTTGAAAACAAGCTCCTGCTTACCCTCACATTCCAGAATGACAATGTAGCTGTCAAAGCCTTTAACAATGCCCTTGAACTGGAAACCGTTTGTCAGATATATTGTTACAGCGGTTTTGTCCTTGCGTGCCTGATTTAAAAACACGTCCTGCAAATTCAAGTTTTTATTCATAGCGATTCAACCTTTCATATATTCTGCACAAAGCAGACACATATACATAACAAATAGTCAACATATTGTTAAAATCCATACAGAAACATCTCTGTATTTATACATAAAACTATTATATCACAAAATTTCTGAATTGGCTACTATTTTTTTGCATTTCTCAATAATTTTATCAAAAGATATAACATCTGTAATTTCTATCCAGTTAATTCGTTCATCTCGACGAAACCATGTGAGCTGACGCTTGGCATAACGCCGCGAACTTTGCTTGATTTTGTCAACGCACTCCTCTTTTGACAAATTACCCTCAAAATATGGAATAAATTCCTTGTACCCTATCGCCTGACACGCCGTGCCGAGACCGCCGTCCTCGTAAACCTCGCGGCACTCCTCTATCATGCCGTTTTCCACCATAATGTCCACGCGGCGGTTTATCCTGTCGTACAGCGCCCCGCGGTCTGCATATGTGAGACCAATCATGCAGGCATTGTATATAGGCTCCTCGCTTCGGCTCAGCTCCTTGTGGCGGCTGAACGGTATCCCCGTGACCTCGTAGACCTCCAGCGCGCGTATGATTCGCACAAGGTTTGCGGCAGGTATCTTTTCCGCAGCCTCAGGGTCAACGGCGCGAAGCCGCTCCAGCATAGCATCATTTCCCACAGCCGCAGCCTCCTCAGTCAGCCTTTGCCGCACCGAGCCGTCGGTAATGGCATTGTCGAAATTTATATTGTCAATGAGAGAGGACACATAAAGTCCCGTGCCGCCCACAAGTATGGGCATTTTTCCCCGTGAAGCAATGTCCGCAATAGCATCGTGAGCCAGCTTCATATAATCGGCAACGCTGAAAGAAGCACCCATTTCCACCACGCCGATAAGATGATGCGGTATACCCTGCATTTCCTCGGGCGTGGGCTTTGCCGTGGCAATATCCATTTTTTTGTATATCTGCATTGAGTCCGCCGAGACTACCTCGCCGTTGTATATCTTGGCAAGCTCAACTCCGACGGCGGTCTTGCCCGAAGCCGTCGGACCTACCACGGCAATAAGCGGCTGTTTTTTCTCCATTAAACTATTCTCCTGAACTGCTTTTCCAGCTCGTACTTTGTAATTTTGAACATAACGGGTCTGCCGTGAGGACAATACCTTATATTATCGTTTTCCAGCAAGGTCTTTACTATCTCGGAAAGCTCCTTGAGGTCGTTTTTATCATTGGCTTTTATAGCCGCCTTGCACGCAAATGTGTGGTACATATCGTCCAGTATCTCAGGCATGGGATTGTTCCTGTTTTCGCTGAAATTATGCGCCAGCTCAATGACAAGGTCGGCAACATCACAGCCCACAAGCATGGACGGAATACCGCTGACGCTCACCGCGGAATTTTTCTTTTCCGTGAAGCTGAAACCAAGATTTTCCGCCGTTTCCCTGTTGGCTGTCAGAGCGTCGTACTCCTCATAGGAAAGCATAACGTCCACAGGCACAAGCAGCATCTGACACTGTAGCTGCTGCTGACCCGACCTGAGCCGCTCGAAAATTATCCTTTCATGCGCCGCATGCTTGTCAACGAATATAATACTGTCGTCGACCTCAGTCACAATATAATTCTTGAACGCCTCGCCGATAACGCGGAAAAATATCTCCTTTTCGGGCTTTTCCTCAATTATATTCTGCTGCGGGATATCCTGCACAGGCTTCGGCGCAATATATTTGTATTCCTCGCGGTGCTCCTGCGGCTCGGGCACATTATTCAGCGACTCCTCGCTGTCGTTTGCGCTGTAAGGTACGTCCGCCTCGCTGCCGCTGTCGGAATACCGTATATCCACCGATACGCCCCCGCTTTTAGGCTGTAGCGGCTCAGGCTTATCAATATGCTCGTCCTGCAATTTCAGCGTCGCCACCGCACGACCGTACACAGGCTCGGCGGTATTCCTTATCTCGCTGACAGGCGCAGAGCTGAACACCATCTGTTTGCCCGTGTTATAGCTTTCGGGCAGCGGTCTTGTATAATCGGTGACAGGCTTTTTAAACTGCATTTCCATAGGCTTGGAATCGGACAGCAGCGCGTTTTTCACGGAAAAATATATGCCGTCATGAATAACCCTGTCATCGGTAAAGCGTATCTCTATCTTTGCGGGGTGAACGTTAACGTCCAGCATGGACGGCGATATCTCCAGCAACAGCACGCAGGCAGGGAATTTTCCCTCCATAATGCAGTTTTGGTATGCCTCCTCCAGTGAGAGTGTACAGGTAAAAGACTTTACATATCGTCCGTTCACAAAGAAGTATTGAAAGTTGCGCTTTGGACGACCCAACAGCGGCTTGACTGTAAAGCCGTTTATCCTTACACCGTTCAGTTCATATTTTACGGGTATCATAGACTCGGCAAAATCCCTGCCCATGATTGAGTATACCGAGGAATAAAGCTCCCCGTCTCCCGGTGTGAGGAAATCCTGCCTGTTGTTGCGTATAAATTTAAAGGATATCTCGGGGTGAGATATTGCTATCTTGCTTGTAATGTCCGCTATGGCATTACCCTCCGCAACGTCCTTTTTGAGGAACTTCAAACGCGCAGGCACGTTAAAAAATATATCGCGGATAATTATGGTTGTGCCCTCGGGACAGCCCGACTGCTCGCACAGCTTTTCCTCCGAGCCCTCGATAACATAATGAGTGCCGTATAAGCTGCCCTTGGTCTTGGTCAGCACCTCCACCTTAGCCACCGCACATATGGAAGCCAACGCCTCTCCGCGGAAGCCGAGAGTGTGTATATTGTTCAGGTCGTC
>JBJEQM010000471.1:0-3330 GCA_051881755.1 Oscillospiraceae bacterium | reverse complement strand
CTGATTGTGAGGAAATTCGTAGAATGTTATCAGCCTCAACCAAAACGCTAAGATACACAACCGTCAACAATATTTAGGAAAGTGAAAAGCAAAGCGTGATACAACTTCACTCTTCACTCTTCACTCTCCAAACTAAAATAAAAGGAGTGTTTTTATTATGGCAAACAGATTTATCCTCAACGAAACATCTTATCACGGTGCAGGCGCTATTGCCGCTATCGCCGACGAGGCTAAGGGCAGAGGCTTCAAGAAAGCTTTTGTATGTTCCGACCCCGACCTTATCAAGTTCAACGTTACAAAGAAAGTCACAGACGTTCTCGACGCAGCAGGTCTTGCTTACGAGATCTACTCCAACATCAAGCCTAACCCTACGATCGAAAACGTTCAGACAGGCGTTGAGGCTTTCAAAAAGGCTGATGCAGATTATATCGTTGCTATCGGCGGCGGTTCTTCCATGGATACCGCAAAGGCTATCGGCATCATTATCACAAATCCCGAATTTGCAGATGTAAGAAGCCTTGAAGGCGTTGCAGATACAAAGAACAAGTGCGTTCCTATCCTTGCTGTTCCTACGACCGCAGGTACAGCTGCCGAGGTTACTATCAACTATGTAATCACAGACGCCGAAAAGAACAGAAAGATGGTTTGCGTTGACCCCCACGATATCCCCGTTGTTGCATTCGTTGACCCCGAAATGATGGAGACAATGCCTAAGGGTCTTACAGCTGCAACAGGTATGGACGCTCTCACACACGCTATCGAGGGTTACATAACAAAGGGCGCATGGGAGCTTTCCGATATGTTCCACCTCAAAGCTATCGAGATAATCTCCAGAAGCCTCCGCGGCGCTGTTGCAAACACCAAGGAAGGCAGAACAGACATGGCTCTCGGTCAGTACGTTGCAGGTATGGGCTTCTCCAACGTTGGACTTGGTATCGTACACTCCATGGCTCACCCTCTGGGCGCTCTGTATGATACTCCTCACGGCGTTGCAAACGCTATCATTCTTCCTACAGTTATGGAATACAATGCTCCCGCAACAGGCGAAAAGTACCGCGAGATCGCGCGTGCTATGGGTGTTCAGGGCGTAGACAATATGACGCAGGAGGAATACAGAAAGGCAGCTATCGACGCTGTTAAGCAGCTTTCCATTGATGTTGGAATCCCTGCCGATCTTAAGGATATCGTTAAGCCCGAGGATATTCCTTTCCTCGCACAGTCCGCATATGACGACGCCTGCCGTCCCGGCAACCCCAGAGATACTTCCGTTGAGGAGATCACAGAGCTTTATAAATCCCTTATGTAATTTTTCTTCGTAAACATTTGCAAACCGAACGTCTTGCCGCGTTCGGTTTGCCCTTATTATAGAAAGGATCATTTTGATAAATGAAATTTTCTCTTGAAATTGATTTTGACGATATAGATTATGCACAGGCGATACGCGCTCTGCTGCCGTATATAAAAAAGGAGGATATTCCCCTGCCCGCGGCTGTTCTTGACGCGGCAGAAGCCCCCGGAGTGCTTGAAAATTTTCTGCGTTTTGTCCCCAAAAGCGAACAGGATAGGATATTCCTTGGTCTTGTGGAGAAAAACGAAACGCGCATGATCGAAGGTGCGGCACGCTTTGCGGACAAAAAAGGCGTGGAGCTTAATATAACCAAAATAAAGCTAAAAGAACGCAGCTAAGGACGTGCGGTATGAATATTTTGATTCGCGAAATTACAAAGTCGGACTACGATGCAGTACACGGATTTATCATTAATTCTCTTGGATACAACAACGACAAAGCAGCTCTTTTTGCACGTCTTGACGTCATGAACAGCGGAGTATATCATACTTTTGTTGCTGAAAATGACGGCAAGGTCGTTGGATTTATTGGCTTCTGCGTTCTGGAGGCTTATGAATTTTCGGGAGGATATATCCGCGTTCTGTCGCTTGCCTCCGATATAAATTATCACGGAATGGGAATATGTTACGCTTTGCTGAGTGCTGTGGAAAAATATGCCGCGGATAATTCTATCCCGGTTATCTCCCTTAACAGCGGCGAACAGCGGACAGACGCACATCAATTTTACGAGAAGCACGGATATAAAAAATATTGTTACGGATTTAAAAAAGTGTTTGATTAAGGTGATTATATGCTGAAAAATATACCAAAGATCATCTCTCCGGAGCTGATAAAAACTCTTATGGAAATGGGGCACGGCGACGAGATCGTCATTGCCGACGGCAACTTCCCTGCCGAATCCATCGGACAGAGGGTCATTCGCTGCGACGGTCACGGCGTACCCGAGCTTTTGGACGCTATACTGCAATTTTTCCCGCTGGATACATACACTCCTCAGCCTGTTATGCTCATGCAGGTCGTTGACGGCGACCCTGTCCCTACGATTTGGGAGAAATACAAGTCCATACTTAATACATATGAAAGCGGCAACTGCGATATTGAAATGATAGAGCGCTTTGCTTTCTACGAGCGCGCCAAAAAAGCTTACGCCGTTATCGCAACGGGAGAAGAAGCCGTATACGCAAATATTATACTCAAAAAAGGCGTAGTAAAATAATTATACGGAGTAATTCGCAATGGAAAAAAGAGTACTCGCATTTGACTTCGGCGCTTCAAGCGGACGAGCCGTTGCAGGCATTTTCGACGGCGATACCATTAGACTTGAAGAAATACACCGCTTTGAAAATGTTCCCGTAAAAATGGGCGATACACTGTACTGGGATTTGCCGCGGCTTTTCCATGAGGTAAAGCAGGGGCTTATCAAGGCGGAGCAAAACGGCGGCTTTGACAGCGTTGCCGTTGATACATGGGGTGTGGATTTCGCTCTTGTTGGCAGGGACGGTCATATTCTGGAATGTCCCGTGAACTACCGAGACAACCGTACATCGGGTATGCTTGACGAAGCGTTCAAACTTATGGACAAAAAGCAGTTTTACAAGATAACGGGCAATCAGTTTATGGAGATAAACACCGCTTTTCAGCTTCTTTCCCTTAAACAGCAGCGCCCAGATATGCTGAAAAATGCGGAAACCTTGCTGCTTATGCCCGATCTGTTCGGCTATCTGCTGACGGGAAAGAAGCGTGCGGAGCTTTCCATTGCTTCAACGACCCAGATGATGAACGCAGTAAACCGCAGTTGGTCGGAAACGGTGCTTGATGCGCTTGGTATCCCGAAAAATATACTGCCTGAGATATGTATGCCTGCAACGGAGCTTGGAGAGCTTTCCGAGGAAATTTGCAGGGAGCTTGACATTCCATCCGCAAAGGTAATTTCCGTCTGCGGACACGACACACAATGCGCCGCAGCAGCCGCTCCCACGGAG
>JBJEQM010000470.1:0-3343 GCA_051881755.1 Oscillospiraceae bacterium | reverse complement strand
CCCGAGCCGAAAAAAGCCCTTACTCCCGAGCCGCTGGCAAAGGTGAGAAAATCGGCAGAGATATTTTTATCGTCAGACGTATCATTGCAAGAAACAGTATCGTAAATTTTGATATCGTCATATAAGATGCCATTATCGTCCAGAATTTTATTAAGTATCTCCGAGCCATGCTCCGCACGGAGTATCAGCACCCTCTCGCCGCTTTTTACATTATCCGCAATGAGCCTGCCGAGAGACTCCACCGTATATGTATCCGGCGTCAGGTCGGGAATTATCCCGGCGCTTCTCAGCCTTTCGCCCGTAGGTCTGCCCACCACGGCAAGTTTAAGACCGTATAGCCTGCGTATATCAATATCCAGCCGTTTCATGCGGTCGAGAAAAATATCCGCTCCGTTGGCGCTTGTAAGTACGATATAGCTGTAATCCGAAATGTTTTCAAGCGCCCTGTCAAACCGAGCATTATCTTTATACTCGGATATCTTCACCACAGGCAGAGGATAAGCGCTGCCACCCAGCGCATAGATCTTCTCCGTCAGCTTGCCGACGAGATTTCTCGTTCCCGTAACTGTCACGGAGATACCGCCGAGCTTTTTTTCAAGCGTTTTTGAATAATCGAGAGCCGCCGTTTCTCCGACTATTATCACCGCAGGCGCAATTATATTTTCCTTTTGAACGGCCTGCGCAATATCGGAAAGCTTTCCACGAACAGCCCTCTGTTCCGACGAGCCGCCCTTTGAAATAACGGCGGCAGGCGTATCGGCGGAAAGTCCACCGCAAATCAGCTCATGGGAGAGCCTATTCAGACGGCTAAGCCCCATAAGAAATACGAGTGTGCCGTCAAGTGCGGCATATTTCCCGAAATATCCGTCGGGTATATCGTCGGCGGTATGCGCCGTAATAACGTGAAAGCTGCGGCTGACCCTGCGGTGAGTCACGGGTATACCCGCCAGCTCCGGAACGGCAATGCATGACGATATGCCGGGGATAATTTCAAAGGGGATATCCTGCCGCGAAAGAGCCTCCGCTTCCTCGCCTCCCCGTCCGAATACA
Organism: Oscillospiraceae bacterium; assembly: GCA_051881755.1. Lineage (GTDB taxonomy): Bacteria > Bacillota > Clostridia > Oscillospirales > Ruminococcaceae > UMGS363. The sequence goes on along the minus strand of JBJEQM010000470.1, from coordinate 2,293 downwards.
AAGGGATCGCCGCCCTTTAATCGAACTACGGTTTTGCCCTCGAGACCCTTTTTTACCAGTATCTCATTTATGGCTTCCTGCGTTTCGCTGTGCTTTCCCATGCGCTTGCCGACGCAGATGACCTCTGCATTTTGTGGGGCAAAGCCCAGCAGCCTTTTGTCAATAAGGTCATCGCAGACAACACAATCCGCCTGCCCGAGAGCATATGCTCCGCGCAGCGATATCAGGTCGGCTTCTCCGCAGCCGCCGCCCGTAATATATACTTTTCCCTTACTCATTATTTTGCTGTCAGTCCCTTCAAAAGCTCGTACCTGTCCGATATATTCCCCTCATCGGCGAGTATATCTCTGCCGTCGGCGGAGCAGACGATACTGATTTTTCCGCCAGATACCTCTGTAAATATCCCTGCGGGCGTATGACAATCTCCGCCGCATATCCGCAGAAATTCCCTTTCGGTCTCAAAGGAGATATACGTGTTCCTGTCGGATATCTCGCGAAGCAGCTCCGCTGCGGCAGAGTTTTTTTTCGCTTCGGCGGCTATAATGCCCTGACACGCCGCAGGAACAAACTCCTCGGCTTCAAATACAGTGAATGAAAAATCACCGCTGTTTTCCGATATACCCAGTCTTTCAAGACCTGCCGCCGCGAGAATGATCCCGTCATACTCACCCGACTTTAGCTTGTTCAGACGAGTCTCCACATTGCCGCGGATATCCTTGAATACGGCATTGGGAAAGAAACGCCGTATATTTTCACGGCGCCTTATGCTGCCCGTCCCTATTAGCAGCTTATCCGTCGGAGCAAGCTCCGTGCCTTTCGGAAGCACCAGCACGTCGCGGTGGTCTCCGCGTTTCAGCACAGCGGATATTTCCAACCCGTCGGGTATATCAATGTCCAGATCCTTTGCGCTGTGAACGGCAGCGTCAATGTCGCCCGAAAGGATATGCTCCTCCAGCTCGGAAGAAAAAACTCCCTTTCCGCTTATCCGTGAGATAGGTCTGTCGGTTATCCTGTCTCCCACCGAGGAAATTTCAACTATCTCCGTTTCAACATCGGGACGCCTGCTTTTCAGGGCGCGGACGACCATTTCCGTCTGTGCATGAGCCAGTCTGCTTTTCCTTGTTCCAATTCTTATCTTCATTTTTCCATGTCCTCTAAAAGCTTGTATATTTCAGATTTGTCGGGTATTTTCTCCGCTGCGTCGATATAATTTATAACGGCATACACAGCATTTCTGCGCTGTTCCTCCGAAGAAAATTTTTCCTTGACAAGAGGACGTATCTCTGCCGTTATTTCAGCGCAGAACAGCATTTTATCGTCTATCAGCTCCTCTATTTTCCGCCGCAGATACGCCGAAAAAGCGGGAGCCGTCCCCGAAGAGCTTATACCCACGGAGATATTTCCCTTATGTACAAGAGCGGGAAAGATAAATGTGCATTTTTCGGGGTCGTCCACCGTGTTCACGGGGATATTTTTCTCCCTGCAAAGTTGGTAAATATGCAGATTAACTTTGTTGTCGGACGTGGCGGATATTACCGCGGAAGCCCCCTCCAGATCGTCCTCCGAAAAAGGCTTCACATTAATTTTAATGCTGCCGTATTGTGCGGCAAGCCCGTATATCTCTTCGCAGACGCGGGGCGCTGTGACGGTTATGGCTGCACCGTGCTCCGCCAAAATGCGCACCTTTCGGCACGCCACCTTTCCGCCGCCTATCACCGCTATCTTTTTGTCCTTAATATCCTCAAAAAAAGGAAAATATCCCATAGCTGTTATTCCCCAAATTCCTCAAATATTTTCATCACATGAAAAAATTCCTCATATTCAAGACCCGACTTTAGCTTGAACAGCAGCTTTTCAAGCGGAACCTCCCTGAGCCTTTTTTCCATATTCTCGGCTTCGGGCAGAAGTTCATGGATAAGCAGTTCCTTTTTCAGTTCGTCCGTTTCCTTATCAATTATCGCTGCCGCCGCCTGTGCGCCCGACATTTTCATAAGGTTATTTTTGCGCGCAAGCTCTCCGAAATGATCTATATCAAGCACCGAAGCCCATGAGATATCCGCGACAGTTTCCTCAATATCATGAGGAACGGCAAGGTCGATAAACAGCCTGTTCTTTTTATCGGTCACGCTTTCTTCAAGGCGGTTTTTAGTTATCGTATAATGAGGGCTGCTTGTCGCCGAAATGACAACGTCCGCCCCATTAACGGCTGAATATCTGTCGGAGTATCCGACAACAGCCACGTCCTCGGGAGAGAAAAGCAGCTCTCCGCCGCCGCTCCTGCGTGTGACGGAAA
>JBJEQM010000469.1:0-3350 GCA_051881755.1 Oscillospiraceae bacterium | reverse complement strand
ACGGTAGAAATATGGGGCAGCGCGGACATTGACGGAAATATAAACGGCAGTCTTTCCGCAGGTACGGAAGTTACCTGCGACAATGTAGGAGGCGGCGTAAACGCAGGACAAGCAATAACCTGCAACAATATAAACGGGGGCGTTAACGCAGGACAGGAAGTGACCGTTGCAGGCAGCGTCAACTCGGGACGAACCGTGACCTGTGACAGCGTGGCAGGAAATGTAAGCTGCGGCGGAAGCATTACCTGCGGCGACATTGACGGCGATGTAAAAGCGGGCGCGGATATCAAATGCGAAAATATTGAGGGTGACGTTTACTGCAAGGGCAATGTCACCTGCGAAGATATAGAGGGAGATGTGACCGCAGAGGGTACCGTAAATTTTGAGGATTAAAATTTTTTTCAAAAACCTCTTGACAAATAAAAATAATGTGATATAATGTAAGTATCATCAATTTAACACGCTAAATTCTTTGAACAAAAGCAAGTAGCGGATATGTCGGTGTACAGAGAGCCTGCGGTCGGTGCGAGCAGGACATTACGGTATCTGTGAATGGGTTTGCGAGAAGCAAGGGTCAACGGCATATGCCAAGTAGCCTGCGCCGAGTTTCCTGCGTTAGTGGATAGGGTATAACCGATGACGGCGTACTTGATCTATATTGAGTTTACTGCATCTGTCGTACCTTAAGGCGGATGCATTTTTTATCCGCGAATATGGGTGGCACAGCGAGACCTTTCGCCCCATACTTCATGTTGAAGTATAGGGCGCGGGGTCTCTTTTTTATTTAAATTAAGAAAGGTTGATTATTATGCTGTTTCCGACAAAAGAAGACGTAAAAAAACTGCTTGACGATTACAAGACCGTACCTGTTTTCTATGAAGCTCTCATTGACAGTTCTACCCCGGTAAGACTTTTTGCCGCGCTGAAGGAGAAATACGACAACTGCTTTATCCTTGAAAGCGTTGATAACTCCGAGCAGTGGGGACGTTACTCATTTATCGGCATCAATCCACTGACGGAGATAAAGATACACGGTACAAAGGCTGAAATTATCCGTGACGGCAAAACAGAAAATGTTGATTGTCCCGATCCCATCAAGCTTTTCAACAAGATACTTTCCGAGCACACCTCACCCGTTTTCCCCAACAGACCCAAGCTTACCGGCGGTCTTATCGGATATTTCGGCTACGACACGGTACGCTGCTTTGAAAAGAAGCTGACAGATATCCCCGAGGACGACCTGAAAATGCCCGACTCCAATATGTTCCTCTATGATGAGATAGTGGCGTTCGACCACCTGACAAACAAGGCGGTCATAATACTTAATATAAATCGCGGAGACGATGTAAATACAAAATATGACGAGTGCGAAGAAAAAGCCCGCGAGATATGCCGTATCCTTGCGGATTGCCCTCCCTTCGGAGTTCCTGCGGACAACAAAAACGCCGAGCTGGAAGTCAAGTCCAATGTTACCAAGGAAGAATACATCGACATGGTCAACAAGGCTAAAGATTATATCCGCAACGGCGAAATCAGTCAGGTAGTGCTTTCACAGCGCTTTGAAATTGATGATCCCCCCTCCCCCTTTGATGTGTACCGTATGCTGCGCTCCACAAATCCGTCACCTTACCTTTATTATTTTGACCACAAGGATTACTGTATCGCAGGAGCTTCACCCGAAATGCTTGTCAGCGTTACGGACGGTGCAGCGGTCACAAAGCCTATTGCGGGTACTATCGGCAGAGGTCTCACCGAAGCCGAGGACAAGGAATTTGAAAAGCGCCTGCTGAACGACCCCAAGGAACGCGCCGAGCACACAATGCTGGTCGACCTTGGCAGAAACGATATCGGCAGGGTATGCAAGTTCGGCACGGTAAGCGTTACCGACTTCATGCGCGTTGAGCGCTACTCCAAGGTAATGCACCTTGTATCCGATGTCCGCGGCGAGCTTTCCGAGGGCAAGACCGCTATAGACGCTCTTATGTCCGTTCTCCCCGCAGGTACGCTTTCGGGCGCTCCCAAGGTACGCGCCATGCAGATAATCGACGAGCTGGAGAACAAAAAGCGCGGTCTCTACGGCGGAACGGTTGGTTATCTCGGCTTCAGCGGCAACATTGATACCTGTATCGCAATACGCACGGTACTTTTCAAGAATGACAAGGCATACGTTCAGGCAGGCGCAGGAATCGTATACGACAGCGTTCCCGAAAAGGAATATGAAGAAACACGCAACAAGGCTCTGGCAGTTGTAAACGCTGTCCGCGAAGCCGCAAAACTTTAATGGGAGGTAACCGTTATGATACTTTTAATAGATAACTACGACAGCTTTACTTATAATCTTTATCAGCAGATCGGCTCTATTTATCCCGATATCAAGGTCATCAGAAACGATATGACTACGATCGAGGATATTGAGAAAATGCAGCCCGAGGCTATCATTATCTCTCCGGGTCCGGGATATCCCGCCGACGCAGGTATATCCATTGATATTATCAAGCGTTTCAGCGGTCAGATACCCATTTTGGGTGTTTGTCTCGGACATCAGGCTATTGCCGAAGCTTTCGGCGGCAAGATAGTGCATGCAAAGGAGCCTATGCACGGCAAATCCTCCAAGATATCCATTAACACCAACGCACCCATTTTCAGCGATATGCCCGACCATATCACCGCCGCAAGATACCATTCCCTTATTGTGGATTCCATTACTCTCCCCTCCTGTCTTAATGTTATCGCTACCGACGGCGACGGTCAGATAATGGCTATACGCCACAAAACACACCCCACCTATGGCGTACAGTTCCACCCCGAGTCCATACTCACCGAATTTGGCGGCAGCATAATATCCAACTTCCTGTCCGAGGTCGCTCATATCGATAATTTCAGCAGAGTAAAAACCGTTATCCCTCCCGAGAACAGAACGGCGCTGAAAAAATATATCGCCATGGTTGCCGACGGAAAAGACCTGACAATGAACGAAGCGGAAGAAGCTATGGACATTATCATGTCCGATGCAGCGACCAACGCACAGATAGCTTCGTTCCTCTCCCTGCTTCGCAGCAAGGGCGAGACCATCGACGAAATAACGGGCTTCGCAAAAATAATGCGCCGCAAGGCTAATATCGTACCTGCGGCAAAATCCGCGGTTGATATCGTAGGCACGGGAGGAGACCTTGCAAATACCTTCAACATCTCCACAACGTCCTCCTTTGTAATATCCGGTACGGGACTTAACGTTGCCAAGCACGGAAACCGCAGCGTTTCCAGCAAAAGCGGCGCGGCAGACGTTCTTGAAGCGCTGGGCGTAAAGATCAACCTTACTCCCGCTCAGGCATCGGCTTGTATGCAGGAAA
>JBJEQM010000468.1:0-3357 GCA_051881755.1 Oscillospiraceae bacterium | reverse complement strand
TCGCGGGATCACCGGTTTTCAAGACCGGCTCCTTAAACCACTCGGACACCTCTCCGTTCGGAATGCGTAAAATCATACGAACGAATATGTGCAACGCAATCGACTTATATATTATATCACGGGAGAATATATTTGTCAAGCTTTTTTTGAAATTTTTTATAGATACTATTGAAAATATCCCCACAGATGACAGAGGACGGCACTTCGTCCTCTGAAAATTATACTATCTTTCCTCAGATATACTTGCATATATCTATCCAGCCAAGGCTGCCAGACAGCTCCTCAAGCTCGGACATGGTCAGCTTTATACAGCTGTTGGAGCTTCCGCAGGCGGGATACACCGCTTCAAACCGCTTCAGCGACTCGTCAAGATACACCCTTACGCCGTCGTTCGCGCCGAAAGGGCAAACTCCGCCTACGGTATGTCCTACCATTTCCGCTACCTCGTCGGGGGTCAGCATTTTCGCCTTTACGCCGAAAAACGCTTTGAATTTTGCATTGTCTATTTTGGTATCTCCGGCGGCAACGATAAGCACCGCTTCGCCGTTTACGTTGAAGGTAATGGACTTTGCAATATGCGCCGCTTCGCAGCCAAGCGCCTGTGCCGCAAGCTCGACCGTTGCGGAGCTTGTATCAAACTCGATTATCCTGTCAAGGTCAAAGCCCTTGCTTTCAAGATATGCTTTTGCTTTTTCTATGGACATTTTATTTTCCTCCGAAATTGTACATATTTATTTATATTTTATCATATTGCGGCGGAGTTGTCAAATACTTTTCATTGTATGCAAAAAATATTGCGCCGCAGCGGCATAAGCCGGTACGGCGCATAACTGCATATAGACCGCCTCCCGAATCAGAACAGCGGCGTCCGCTCATATTTTTTGCGCAGAGTTTCCAGCGCCTTTTTCTCAATACGGGACACATAGGAGCGTGATATGTTCAGCTTTGCCGCTACCTCCCGCTGTGTCAGAGGCTTGTGCCCGTAAAGACCGTAGCGATGTACGATTATCTCCAGCTCCCGCTCGTTCAGGCACTCGCCGAGAAAACGGTACAGCTGCTCCGATTTTATGCTCAGGTCGATTTTGTCCACAATGCCGTCGTCCTCGGCGATAATGTCCATCAGGGTAAGCTGGTTGCCCTCCTTGTCAACGTCCACAGGCTCCTCGAAGAAGATATCGCCTGCGGACTTTTTCTTTGCGCGGAAGTACATCAGTATCTCGTTGTCGATACATCTGCTTGCATATGTTGCGAGCCTGCTATTTTTGGTTGGGTCAAAGGTGGACACCGCCTTGATAAGCCCGATAGTGCCGATGGAGATCAGGTCCTCGCTGTCGTTGGAGGCGGTATAGTATTTTTTTACAATATGCGCCACCAGCCGCAGATTATGCTCGATAAGCTTGCTGCGCGCCGCGTGATCTCCCTGCGCCATAAGGCGGAAGCACTCTTCCTCCTCCTTTGCGCTGAGCGGCTTGGGGAAATTGCCGCAGTTTTCAAGATGCAGCGCAAAAAACAGCAGATTATCAAGCAGCAGCTTCAGCAGCTCGGTCATGGTCTCCCTCTCCTTTCAAAGCTTCTGATATAGAATATGTTCGGAGCGAGATGTCCTATTACTTTTTATATGTGAAAATATTGTCGTAATTTTGCACAAAACTATTGAAAAATGTGAAAATATATGATACAATAAATACATATTGATAAAATGTCTATTCCGAAAGGGGTATTAAGATATATGAAGGACAGCAGCAGACTTACCATCGGTTTTATGATACACCGACTTGATAACGACTATGCTAAATCACTGCTGAACGGAGCTTCGGCAGCAGCCGAAGAAGCGGACGTAAATCTCGTTATTTTTCCGGGACGTTCCATCAACAGCCAGCTGGACGATACCCGTTACACCGCCTATGAATACCAGAATAACGTTGTATACAGCTATATTTCCAAGGACGCGCTGGACGCGCTGGTCATTTCCGCAGGCACTGTAGGCTCATTTATATCCAAAGCGGAATTTGACGAATATATCAGCCGCTACGGCGACCTGCCCGTTCTTACCACCGAAAACAAGGTTGGAGACCGTCCGTGCATACGCCTTTGCAGCAGCGGTATCAAGAAGGTCATATCTCACCTTATAAAGGAGCACGGCAAGAAGAAGATAGCATTTGTCAGCGGTCCTGCAGGCAATGCCGACGCAAACGAGCGTCTCGGATATTACAAGGAGGCGCTTGCGGAAAACGGCATTGAGTTTGACCCCCGCCTTATTGCATACGGCAAATTCTCCGAATACTGCGTTGACCTTGTGGGGGAGCTGCTGGATAACAACCCCGATATCGACGCTGTATGCTTTGCCAACGATATGATGTGCAAGGGCGGATATAAAGCCATTGAAGCCCGCGGACTTACGGTTGGAAAGGATATTGCCGTAACGGGCTACGATGATTCCGAGGTGGCAACGGGCATTCAGCCCATGCTCACCACCGTCCGCGCCGACGCTTCCGCGTTGGGATATTCCGCCGTTTTAAAGGCTGTTGATATTGCCCGAGGCAAAAATACCGATGACGAAAGCCTTGATTCCTCTCCCGTATACAGACAATCCTGCGGCTGTGCCGAGACATTTTTTGCTAACGGAGCAGAAAAAAATACAGAAATTGAAAGTGCTGCCGACAGGATATTGGACGAGCATCTCGTTGCGGTTTGCAGCGTCTGTTCAAAGAATGTCCATGATGAAGTCAGGACGTTTGTCCTTACAATGCTGCGTACCGCGTCAGCCGACGATACCGACGGCTGTATAAAAAAATGCGGCGAGCTTATGCATGCCATTACCGAACGTTATCTTTTCAGCGCAATAGCTCCCGAGGCGCTGGTCCAGACCGTAAACGCCTCGCTGAAGTCGGCGATATCGCTCTGCACCTCTGCCGAAAATACAGCGGCGGTATACGCCATATCCTCCGCCGCGCAGGCGCTTATCACCGAGCGCACCATAAATATGCACTATATTGCTGTAAACGATATGAACGCCACTCATTTCCTTATATGCAATATCACCAAGGATATGACCATGTACGGCGACAATGAGGAAAAGTGTTACTTTTCTATAGTAAACAACCTTTACCGCATACATATGAAGAGCAGCTTTATTTATACATATTCCGACGCGGTGATGCACACGTCGAAAATGCAGTGGAGGCTGCCCGACAGGATATACCTTAAATCCTGCCATGACGGAGAGCAGCTTACCGCCGTTACGGTAGATTCTCAGAAAATGGCGCCTGCGGATTTCTTCTGCAACAAATTTACTCCGAAACGCCGCCGAACAGCCGTCGTGCTGCCGCTTTATATGAACGAGGAGCAGTTCGGTAT
>JBJEQM010000467.1:0-3377 GCA_051881755.1 Oscillospiraceae bacterium | reverse complement strand
ATGTTCATGTCGAGCGTCCTCCTTTAAATTTCTTAGTGGAATCATTGTGATAATATTTTGTACAGAATTGAGGAAAAATATTCAAGTGTATGGATTTAAATATTACCTTTTGAATTCCTCTGAATATAATATACCATACTAATCTTAAATATTTCTTAAATGCAGATGTTCGAGGTGTGATAATTGAGTAGAATTTTTTTAAACAAAGATAATATATTAAAAGACAAAAATCATATTCATTTTATCGGCATAGGCGGCTCGGGAATGTATCCGCTGGCGCAGATACTTCACAGTCAGGGTTTTTATCTTACAGGCTCGGACAACAATGAGACGGAGAGCCTCCGTGCGGTGCGCGAGATGGGTATTCCCGTTTATCTCGGACAGAGGGCGGAAAACATCGAGGGTGCCGACCTTATCGTGCATACAGCCGCCATTATGGAGGATAATCCCGAGCTTATTGCCGCAAAGGCAAGCGGCGTGCCCGTGCTGGAGCGCAGCAAGCTGCTGGGCGTTATAACGGAGATGTTCTCCAATGCGGTGTGCATCAGCGGCACTCACGGCAAGACCACCGCCACCTCCATGCTGACACAGATACTTGTGGAGCGCGGCATGGACATAAGCGCCGTTATCGGCGGAAAGCTGCCCCTTATCCACGGCGGCGGCATCGCGGGAAAAAGCGACGTTATGGTCTGCGAGGCTTGCGAGTTTCAGGATCACTTCCTCAATCTTGCCGTTGATACGGCGGTAATTCTCAATATAGACGAGGATCATCTGGACTACTTCAAAAATCTGGACAATATTATCTCCTCATTCCATAAATTTGCGGAAAATGCCACCAAAGCCGTCATTGTCAACGGCGACGACGAGAACTCCCTTAAAGCTGTGGAGGGCATAAGCGGAAAGAAGATAATATACTTCGGTCTTGACAGGAAAAACGACTATTTTGCGGACGATATTGTATATAACGGGCTTGAAACGGAGTTTGACGTATACTGCGGCGGCGAAAAGCTTGGCAGGGTAACGCTGAATGTTGCGGGAAAGCACAATGTTCTGGACGCTTTGGCGGCGATTGCGGCGGCGGAGGAGCTTGATGTGCCTTTCGCGGACATCAAAAAGGCGCTGGCGGATTTTCACGGCGCAGGCAGGCGCTTCGAGAAATACGGCGAAGTTGGCGGCGTCACGGTAGTGGACGATTACGGACACCACCCTGCGGAGATAGCCGTTACCCTCAATGCGGCGAAAAAGCTGGGTTACAAGCGTGTATGGGCGGTGCATCAGCCCTTTACGTTCTCACGGACGGCTCTGCTGCTGGACGATTTTGTCAAGGCGCTGTCCATTGCGGATAAAGTGGTGCTGACCTCCATAATGGGCTCACGCGAGAAAAATACCATCGGTATCCATACGCAGGCTCTGGCGGAAAAGATAGACGGCTGTGTATGGTTTGAAGAAGAGGAGCATGACAAGAACTTTGAGCTGGCGGCGGAATATGTCTCCGAGAATGCCGAGGAGGGCGACCTTATCGTAACTCTCGGCTGCGGCGATGTCAACAAGCTGGCAAGGCTGATACTGAAAAAGCTTGAGGAAAGGAAGATGTAAATGAACGATAAGGAAAGACGCGTTTACGAATTTGTCAAGGAAAGAGTGGAGGACGGCATACCCCCGTCCATTCGCGAGATATGCGCCGCTCTTAATATACGCTCTACGTCTACCGCGGCGCGGTATGTCAACACCCTTGTGGCAGAGGGCGTGCTGGAAAAGGTGGACGGCTGCAACCGTGCCATCAAGCTTGCGGGCAGGGGAGCCACCAAAATACCTTTGGTGGGCACCATCACCGCAGGTCAGCCCATAACCGCTGTTCAGGATATAACCGATTATATAAATTTCCACGAAAACAAGAGCTATTCGGGGGAGCTGTTTGCTCTTAAGGTGCGCGGCGAAAGCATGATAAACGCCGCTATACTGGACGGCGACCTTGTTGTTATCGAGCGCTGCGCAACGGCGCGCAACGGCGAGATAGTCGCTGCGCTGGTCAACGGCGAGGAGGCTACCGTCAAGACCTTTTACAAGGAGAACGGTCATTTCCGTCTCCAGCCCGAAAACGACACAATGGATCCTATCATTGTGGACGACTGTGAGATAATCGGCAGAGTTGTTGCCGTTATGAGGTACTTATAATGTATAGTTACAACGGTTACGGACAGAATTACGGACAGAATTACGGACAGAATTACGGACAGAACCTACAGCCCGACGTTACGCCGTCTCCTGCGGAAAAGCGCAGCATACGAAAGCTTTACAACAGCGTGGGCATATCCATGATAGTCCAGTATGTTCTGAGCTATGTGGTGGTTTTTGCCGCCATGATATTTTGGGGCGGCAATATAGAGGAGCAGTACACCGAGGACGGAATGCGTATAGTCGGCTTTGCTGAGGCGGCGGTCATGTTCTGCGCAGCAGGTATAGCTTCCATTATCACCTTTGTCGGATATAACCTGATACACAAGGTGGACATGGGAAGTATGTTCAAGGTAAAGGGCATTTCGGGCAGATTTATTCTGGGAAGCGTATGCGCCGTCTTTCTTTTCCATGAAGTGGGTATCATATTGGAATACGGCGTTGCCATTGTTCTTGCGATACTGGGTCTTGACACGCCCGACTTGAATTACGAGCTTGTGAACGACGCGCCTACGACGTTTATAAACGTTTTCACCTCCATTATCCTTGCACCTGTGGCGGAGGAGATTTTCTTCCGCGGAGTTGTGCTGAAGCAGCTGTCAAGGGTCAGCAGGCGTTTTGCCATAATCGCTTCCGCGGTGATTTTCGGTCTGATGCACGGCAATCCGTATCAGGCTGTAATGACGTTTTTGGTGGGACTGGTGCTGGGATATGTTGCTGTCGAATCGGACTCGCTTATTCCCGCAATAATATGTCATATGGCAATAAATACGGCGGTCTCCATAACGGATATAGTGTATTATTTTGATCCTTCCTTGGCGGACGGCGTTTCTTATATGATCAGTATGCTGGAATTTGTTATCGGCGCGGTCGGCTTTGCGGTGATCATGCGGAGCGGCAAAGTAAAGCTGCCGCCGTATACGGAGTATCACAAAAAGCGTACTCTTCCGCTGATGCTTACCTCCGTGGGAATGCTCATTATTTTAGCCATATATATTTTCGACCTGATAACAAGCGTTCAGCCTGTTGAGGAGACGGCGGAATTTGTCGAGACGGCGGCGAGGATACTTAGGAACCGCTGATTAAATCGCGCCTACGGCTTGGCACGCATCTTGCGAAATGAATTTTATATTCATTTTGCATATATTTCCGTTATATTGCATTAAAACTCCTTGAAATACGCAAGTATTCCTGCGTCGTTT
>JBJEQM010000466.1:0-3381 GCA_051881755.1 Oscillospiraceae bacterium | reverse complement strand
TGCAAGCAAAAGGTCGTGACATTCCGCAATTTCCGTTTTATCGGTTTCGGTCATATTTTTGAAAAATGGATAATTTCTGTCACAACGCATTACTGTTATCTCCGATATATGCCGCAAAATATTCAGCTCAGCAGTTTCTCCGCCTTTCATAAACTGCACAAAGCACACATTTATACCTGCGCCCGCAGCGCGGACAGCAAGACCCAGCGCCGCAGTTGTTTTACCCTTTCCGTCTCCGCAGTAAATATGTATAAATCCCATTAGACACCCTCCTCCAATATTCTATATACAAGTTCCATATCAAGGCTGTTTCGCACTCCGTCGGCAAGAATATCATACTGCATTTCCTTATACGCTTTGCGGTCTGTTTTTCCTCCTCCATAGGACAGACCTTTGCGGCTGTACAGCGTTTTCACTATACGCTCCGACACCTCCGAACTGTCAAAAATCCCGTGTATATAGCAGCCGTAAACATTACCGTTCTGTGCTCCGCCGCAGGATAAAAGCTGTTTTTCTTCGGAAACAGTTTCACCCATATGTATCTCGTAACCGTAAAAGCGTGCTCCCGCAAGGCAGGAGAATACTCCGCCGACCTCCGCAAATACGCCCTCCGTTTGGTGGCGTATCTTTTCGGATGAAAATTCCGTGCGGCACTTTAACAGACCCATTCCGTCTATGGCTCCACCGCCCTCTGCGCCTGCGCTATCGGTTATCCTTTCACCCAACATCTGATAGCCGCCGCATATACCGAACAGCGGAACGCCACTTGATATGCATTTTTTCGCCGCCGCTTCAAGTCCGCTTTCACGAAGCCACTTCATATCCGATATAGTGCTTTTTGTGCCGGGAATAATTATCATATCAGGCTCGGAAAGCTCGGAGCATTTTGAAACATAACGCACTGAAACTCCATCATACTGCGAAAAAACGTCAAAATCCGTGAAATTGGATATTCTCGGCAGACGTATGACCGCAATATCTATGATACCTTTATTGCTGTTTTCCAGCTTTTCCGACAGGCTGTCCTCATCCTCAATGTCGCATTTTATATATGGCACTACGCCGACAACAGGCTTTCCGCCGCGTCCTTCAAGCATACGGACGCCGTCCGAAAATATACTCTTGTCGCCGCAGAATTTGTTTACTATAAGTCCTTTCACCATACTGCGCTCATCGCCATCAAGCAGCATTAATGTGCCAAGAAGCTGTGCAAAAACGCCGCCACGATCAATATCTCCAGTAAGGAGAACGGGTGCTTTTGCAAGCTTTGCCATACCCATATTAACAATATCGTCCTGTTTCAAATTTATCTCCGCAGGACTTCCTGCGCCCTCTATAACTATAATATCATGCTGCGCCGCAAGTGTTTCGTAGGCTTTCATAATGTCGGGTATAAGCTGCTTTTTGTAACGAAAATAATCCGCCGCTTTCATATTTCCCCTTACCTCGCCGTTGACTATGACCTGTGAACCACAGTCGGTCACGGGCTTGAGCAATATGGGGTTCATCAGCACCGATGGCTCGATGCCTGCCGCCTCCGCCTGCATTGCCTGCGCTCTGCCCATTTCCAGACCGTCGGCTGTAATATAGGAATTTAGCGCCATATTCTGCGATTTAAAGGGCACAGCGGAATAGCCGTCCTGACGGAATATCCTGCAAAGTGCGGCGGCAAGAAAGCTCTTTCCCGAGTTCGACATTGTACCCTGTATCATTATTGCTTTAGCCATTCATACACCTCTCAAACGCCGAAACAAGCGCGGTATTTTCTTCGTGACTGCGGATTGCAATGCGGAAAAATCCACGGGAAAGTCCGCTGAAATTTTCGCAGTTGCGTATAAGTATTTTCTGCCGCATGAGCATTTCATCAATTGGCAGGTCTGTATAAAAAAGGATAAAATTTGCCTCGGAGGTATATACCTTAAAGCCGAAACTCAGCAATTTTTTCGATAAATATTCCCGCTCATTTTTTATCAACTCCGCAGTTTTGGCGGCATATTCTTTTTCGTCCAAAGCCGCTTCTCCCGCCGTCTGCGCAGGTGCGGAAACGCTCCAGAATTGTCCTGTTTCGCGTACCTTTTCCGCAAGAAAAATGTCACCGAAAAGGGCGTATCCGAGCCGCAATCCTGCCACGGCGTATATTTTGGTAAATGCCTTTAATACAACGGTATTTTTATTCATATACCGCTCTGCTCCGACACCGTTTGTAACAAAATCAATAAAGCATTGGTCGCACAAAAATATAATGTTATCCTCTTCACATTTTCTGCAAATATCGCGTAGAAATACGCTTTCAATTGTCCGCCCTGTGGGATTGTTTGGCGTGCATAAAATAAGCATATCGACGCTTTTATCAAGACAGGAAATTATTCCGCTGTCAAACGCAAAGTCCTTTTCTTCCGAGAGATTATACACCGATATTTCACAGCCGTATTGCTCCAAAGCCTTGGTATATTCACCGAATGACGGCGCACAGACAACGGCTTTTTCCGGCTTTACCGCCTGCACGATACGGTATATCAAGTCCGCGGCTCCGTTTCCGCAGACTATATTTTCGGATGGGAAATTTTCACGCTCCGACAGCTTTTTCACCAACCTGCGGCAGTAAGGGTCGGGGTATTTCTCCCACTCCGAAACAGAGCTTTCAAGGGCATTTTTCACGCTCTGCGGCATACCGAGAGGATTGAGATTTGCGGAAAAATCATATATAATATCGCAATCAAAGGTATCGCAGCCGTGCTTTGGAACACTCATAATAAACCTCCCCATATAATTACTCTTGCCGCAGCGGATATCATCAGCACGATGACCGACGTACAGTACATCAGCCTGTTTGCGCGGCGTATATCCTCGCTTTCGGGCGGTCGAATATCGTCGCCGATATACTCCTTTTTGTGCAGTTCGCCGAAGTAGTAAGCGTCACCCGCAAGGCGTATATCCAGCGCTCCTGCGCACACGGATTCGGTCTGCGCTGAATTGGGGCTGGCGTGCTTTCTGCGGTCGCGCTTCCATATATAAAATGCGTTTTTGCCGTCGTACCCGAGAAGATATGCCGATAATATCATTACAAGCGCCGTCAGTCTTGACGGGATATAATTCAGCAAGTCGTCAAAACGCGCTGCAAAACGTCCTATGTCGGCGTATTTTTCGTTTTTGTAGCCTATCATTGAATCCATAGTATTTGCCGCTTTATATAAAAAACCAAGCGCTGCTCCGCCGACGGCAATATACATTATCGGCGCAGTTACGCCGTCCGAGGTGTTCTCAGCCACCGTTTCCACCGCCGCCTTTATGATACCCTTTTCGTCAAGGACTTCCGTGTCACGTCCCACTATCATCGACACAGCTTTCCGAGCCTTTTCGGTGTCGTTCTCCTCAAGCGCA
>JBJEQM010000465.1:0-3401 GCA_051881755.1 Oscillospiraceae bacterium | reverse complement strand
TGTCTGCTGTATTTTCCGCTTCAATGCAGATAATATATTGGGGTTTGCAAAAAATACGGAAAGGTGAGGCATATGAACGATCAGGAAAAAATACTGACGGCGATATTGCAGAACGCGGAAATGGGCACTACGGCGATACGGAGCATTTTTCCCGAGGTGCGCGACCCGGCGCTGAAAAACGAGCTGCGCCGCCAGCTGTCCGAATACAGCCGCCGCAGCAACACGGTCAACCGCCAGATGCACAACCTGCGTATCAGCGGAAAGTCCGTTACGCCCATGGCGAAGGTAATGACCGCCGCAAGCATCAAAATGAAGACCGCGGCGGATAATTCCACGGAAAATATAGCAAAAATGCTCGTTCAGGGTACTAACAGGGGCATTATCGACCTGAACCACGCGCTTAACAGCGCCTCGGACGCCTCTTCGCAGCTGACTGGACAGGCAAAAGAGCTGCTTGCAAAGGAACAGCATTATCTCGACCGCCTGAAAGCGTATCTGTAAGGAGGCGGTATCTTGAAAAGAGCCTCGCGAAAAATACTTGCCGCCTTGAAAAGCCGCGGAAAACGCGTTGATACGGGCAGCCTGTTTCTCACGAATATCATCACCTGCAACAGGACTCTCCCCGACGGCAATGTGGAAAATCTTCTTGAAAGCAACGCAGAGCTGGCGCGGGAACACGCGGACAATATAAAACTTTAATATCAAGGAAGTATCGATAAAGAAGTTCTATCGGTACCGAGCGACAAACCTTGCTCATATCGCAAATTTACAAACGAAATGACAAAGGGGTCGCCCCTTAACGCCGCCGCATATTTTTTATGTTTGCGGCGTTTTGTTTAAAATGTGTATGATATATGAATATATATAGATTATTTTGCAATTAAATTATTCAGAAATTGCATTTAATCCGAAAAATATGTAAATATAGCATAAATAACAAGTATAAATGCAAGTTTAAACATAAGAAATTGCATAAATTATCAAAAAAGCCTTGACAAATGAATGTTGAGGGTATATAATAAGACCATAGAAAACAGCAATGGCGCTGAGCAGCATGAGAATTATCTCATGTTGGCTCGGCGCTGTTTTTGTTTTTGTCAAATATTTTAGGAGGGGTAAAATATGGACGCAAATATTTTACAGACGATCTCAGAATCGGTCACAAGCGAAGTTTTTGCCGTATGGTTTCTGATCGGTGCGGCGCTGGTATTCTTCATGCAGGCAGGCTTTGCCATGGTGGAGACCGGCTTTACAAGAGCGAAAAATGCAGGCAACATTATAATGAAGAACCTTATGGACTTCTGTCTCGGTGTTCCTTGTTTTGTTCTTATAGGCTATGGACTTCTCCTCGGAGAAGATATTGCGGGTATAATCGGTAAGCCCGGACTTGATATCTTTACCGACTACGCAAATTTTGATTGGTCCGCATTTGTATTTAACATGGTATTCTGCGCAACGACAGCAACTATCGTTTCGGGTGCCATGGCGGAAAGAACAAAGTTCCTTTCATACTGCATTTATTCCGCAGTAATTTCCGCGCTCATTTATCCTATCGAGGCTCACTGGATATGGGGCGGCGGCTGGCTGTCACAGCTCGGCTTCCACGATTTTGCAGGCTCCTGCGCTATCCACATGGTAGGCGGTATCTCCGCACTTATCGGCGCTGCTATCCTCGGACCCCGTATCGGCAAGTTCGTTAAGGATAAGAAGACAGGCAAGGTCACAAAGGTAAACGCTATCCCCGGTCACTCCCTTACACTTGGCGCTCTGGGCTGCTTTATCCTCTGGTTCGGTTGGTACGGCTTTAACGGTGCCGCTGCAACAAGCCTTTCTCAGCTTGGCTCTATCTTCCTTACAACAACGGTTGCTCCTGCGGTTGCAACGGTCGTATGTATGATATTCACATGGATCAAGTACGGCAAGCCCGATGTTTCAATGTGTCTTAACGCTTCACTTGCAGGTCTTGTAGGTATCACAGCAGGCTGTGATGTTATGGACGCATTCGGCGCAGCAATGGTCGGCATCGTATCCGGTCTGCTGGTAGTATTCGGCGTATGGCTCCTTGACCATGTTCTCCACATTGATGACCCTGTCGGTGCTGTTGCAGTACATATGATGAACGGTATCTGGGGTACTATCGCAGTTGGTCTTTTCGCAACAACAACAGCTCCCGACTGCACACTCAGCGGTCTTTTCTACGGTGGAGGTGCAAGCCTCCTCGGTATCCAGTGTCTTGGCGTTGTAACAGTAGGCGCTTGGGCAGCTGCAACAATTGCCATCACATTCTTTGTTATCAAGAAAACTATCGGTCTCCGTGCTTCCGTTGAGGAAGAAACAAGAGGTCTGGATATTACAGAGCACGGTCTTGTATCTTCCTACGCAGACTTTATGCCCACTTCCATCTCCATCTTCAACGGCGAAACATACGAGGAAGAGCCTGCACCCGTTGCAGCAGCTGTTCCCGTTGTTGAAAACAGACCCGCTATCGAGCGCAAGGAAAACGAAAAGAACAAGTACACCAAGATATCCATTATCTGCAAGCAGGGTAAATTCGATGTACTCAAGAGCGCACTCAGCGATATCGGCGTAACGGGTCTGACGGTAACGAATATCCTCGGATGCGGCACTCAGAAGGGTGCAGGCGAGATGTACCGCGGTACTCCTATTGAAACAACGCTTCTTCCAAAGGTAAAGGTCGAGGTAGTTATCTGCAAGGTACCTGTTGAAACGGTAGTCGAAACTGCAAGAAAGGCTCTCTACACAGGTCATATCGGCGACGGCAAGATATTTGTATACGACGTCGAGGACGTTATCAGGGTAAGAACGGGCGAGAGCGGCTACGACGCTCTGCAGGACGAAAATGATTGATAATATCGTATCTCCAATAAAATAGACAAGGACCGCTGTATCATGGTGCAGCGGTCTTTGTTTTTTGTATATATAATTAGCATGAAACGTCCGCAGTATGGGGAGTACTGCGGACGTCGGACGTTAAAACGCCCTAAGAAGATGAGAAAAATAGGAGAAAGCAAGATCATTTGCCGCTTTTCAGCGCCATAAACGCTTCAAAGTCGCTTTCCGAGCCGAAGTGGAGGTACAACATTTTCTCCAGCGCTTCATAAGAATCGCGCTTGAGAAGATATGTGGTGCGCTCCTGACGGTCGGAAAAATGGCGGGTGATAACAACGAATTGGTTGTCGGTAATGTATATGGTAAAAATATCCTCACCGTCGGAGGTGTCGGCTATATTGATAACAAACTCCGAAACAAAGCTGCTGCCCGGATTAAAGGGAACGCTGTCGGATAAAATGCTGGCGATATTGCTTACCGTGTTCTGTGCTTCATCGCTTGAAAGACGTAAGTTTTCCGTTTCTCCGTCCTTGGTGCAGGATTGTATATCG
>JBJEQM010000464.1:0-13985 GCA_051881755.1 Oscillospiraceae bacterium | reverse complement strand
TAAGGCGCAGGATAAGGCAAACGAACTCGGCGCAAGAGCAATGCTCACGGCGGTATCGAGGGTGCGCTGAGAATAGCTATGAAACTGATAGTCAGTCAGCTCATATTGCAGAATACAGGAAAAATCGTTGGTGCGGTATCGGACCTGTTTAAATCGGTGACCTGCGACTCATACTCGGAGGCGTTTTCGGGAATATCAACGGCATTTTCCACAGCTGCGACAGCAGGAGAAGTGGACGGTGGTGTGCTGGACATCAACTATATATGTATGGGTGTGCTGCTGTTTTTAGTTGTGGCTGTGCTGTTCATACTGTTTTCCATAATCGTAGTCACTATGTTGGGTGTAGTTTTTGAAACGGGCGTGTTGATAGCAATATCTCCCGTAGCGCTGGCAACTCTGGTAAATTCGCAGGCACGTTCAACAGGAATATCCTTTATCAAAAATTTTGCCTCGGTATCAATGCAGTGGGGAGTACTTTCAATATGTTTCCTCATATATACCAAAGTGAGCAACGGACTTGTACTAAGCTTTGCAGACGTTTCGGACAGTATGCTCGGACAGATAATGCGCTTTTCGACGCCCCTCATAAGCGTTGTCATGCTGGCGGTAATGGTAGCTAAGGCAAGCGAGATAACCAAGAGAGCGTTAGGAGGATAAAAAAACACCGGCAATAATACCGGTGCAAAAAGATATTAATACTAATTTTTAATCAAAGTGTAGACAAAAAATCGGCGCAAAACCCATATATGAAAGCTTTTGCTTGATTTTTTGTACACTTTTCGATTAAAAATTAGTATAAAAAAGAATTTTCATATAATCACGTTTACCGTATATTACTCTGTCCACAAAAACAGTGTTGGAGGAAATACGATAAAAAGCTAGATAATTATTGTATATCACATATCTGTAACCGCTGAAAAGATTGTTATCAAAAAATAACTGTGTGCCGATTTCGGGCTGCTCTGCAAGCAGATCGGTTTTGTCAAGTATACCGGATATAGTGTTATTTGCAGCAATTTTATCTTTGAGAACGTATGCAATATATTCCCATATTTCGTCCAAATCATTGATAGCCAGATCAGAAAATTGTACTTTGTACGTCATACCGATTTCTCCCTGAAATGTTTGCGCACATCGGAAGAATCTACCCAGCCGTTTTCTTCACCGGAGCGCTTTCCGGCTTCAAGCTCACACATCAGACGTAATGCAGCTTTGGCTTTTTCGTATTCTTCCTGTTCGGATATATCTATGATAGCATAGCAGCCTCTGCCGTTTTTGGTAAGGTAAACAGGCGAGCCGATGGCTACATTGTCCAGAACAGAGGAATAATTTCTTAAATCGGAAATTGGAACAATATTTGGCATGGAAATGCCCCCTTTCAATAAATATATTATACCGCAAATCGGAAATTATGTCAATATACGCAGTGAAATTTTGTGATGAATTTGATGTGAAATTAAGTGTAAACAGGAGGTGTGTTCAGTTGATAAAAGCAGATATACCACAGGACGTGACCGAGTACAAGGAGCAGTTTTTTCTTGGAATGACGGGCAGACAGATAGTATGTGTTGCGTTGATGATAATACTTGCGGTGGGAACATTCCTCATCGGCAGCAGCTTTGTGACCACAGATGTGCTTATCTACCTTATTGTATTCGAGGTCGCGCCCCTTGCGGCAATAGGCTTTCTGAAATACAACGGTATGGGCTTTGAAAAGCTCATTGTGCAGGTCATATATTTCTACATCGGCAATCAGCGCAGGAAAATATCCTATCTTCCCGAGGAAACCGAGATACACGATAAGGTGCGCGAGATAGCGCTGTCCGCTGCCGAGGCGGAAGTAAAAGCAGAAAAGAAAAGGAGGGACAGCAAATGCCGGAAGAAATGACGCAGACCGCGGTGACAACGGCTCCCGTTACAGAGCATATTGACAAGGAAGAGGCAATTTCCATAATAGCTTCCGAGGCTGTATCAAATGCTATGGAAAGTGCGGGAGTAACTATGGTATCAGAAACGGTATCTTCCGAAACAGCGGTATCTGAAAGCATTACGGAGACTGAAATACCTGCGGAAATAACGGAAAATGTTGTTACCGAGATCTCAACAATTTCTCAGACAAGCGTGGAAACCACAATCGAAAGTACCGAGGTCATATCGGAAGAAACGGCTGCCGAAACGGAAAGCATTTCGGTATTGCTCCCCGAAACTGCGGCGGAAGCAGTGACCGAGAGTACAGCGGAAGTGTCTGCTGTGCCCGAAACCGTTTCGCAGATAGCGATAACACCTAAGCATATATTAGTGCCGCTGCTTATCGCGGGACTTGGTGCTGCGGCAATTATCGTAAAGAAAAAAGGCGGAAAGAAAAAAGCTGCCAATAAAAAATCCGCAAAGGACAGGGACGCGGCAAGGCTTGAAGCGGCAAAAACAGGCAAGTCAAAGAAGAAAGGCAAGTCCGTAAAGACTGAAAAGGAAAAGAAAAATCTGTCCAAAAGAGTGCTTGACACAATTCCGTACAAGAAAATTCTTGCGGATAATATATGGTATCTTGGCAGAAAAATGTACTCCAAAGCCTACACCTTTGATGATATAAACTTCAACCTGGCGGACGAGGAGCAGCAGTATATGTATCTTGAAAGGTACATTGAATTTATGAATGTGCTGGACGATACTGTGGACTGCCAGATATGCCTGTGGAACAGCAAGATAAATATGGAGGAGTTTCGTCACAGGACGCTTATGCCGCAGAGGGCGGACGATTTCTTCAATCTTCGCTTTGAGTACAATACCAGAGTGCTTGAGGAGAATATAAAGAAAGGTCAGAACGCTATTCAAAAGCATATGTATATTACCTTGACGATAAAGGCACCCGACGAGGAAACGGCGGCAAGGAAGTTTAAGTCACTGGATATTGCGGCGGTCAATTCCTTTAACCGTATCGGCAATACAAATATGCGTGAGCTGACTTCACAGGAGCGTGTGGAAATGCTCAAGGATTTCTACATCGGAGATGAAACGCCTTTGCCCGTTTTCACATCGGAGGACTATGCAAAGGGCAGAGAAAAGCTATACTGCGCTCCCGACTATTTTGACTTCAAAAAAGACTACTTTATGTTCAACGATACATACGCAAAGACAATATTTATATGTGAATTTCCCGCAACGGCAACGTCGGAAGTCATATCGGACCTGCTTGCAACAGGTATCGAGGTTATGATAACCACCAATGTCGAGGCTTATGATACTGCCGTAGCAAGAAAGCTGGTGCAGCGCCAGATAACGGCGATAGATACGGATATGGCAAAACGTGAAGTAGCCGCCGCGCAGCATGGTAATTTCAGCTCGCAAATGCCGCAGCGTATAAAAAATCAGCGTGACAGTATGGTAAGCGTTTATGACAAGATAACCACAAAAGACCAGAAACTGTTCCTTGTAAATATACAGATACTCATTAAGGCAAAATCCTATGATGAGCTGATAAACAACGCGGAAATAATCGAAAGTACCCTAAAGCGCTCCGGCTGTGTAAAGGGCGAAATGGCATGGCAGCAGGAGGACGGTATGTGCGATTGTCTGCCCTGCGGTTATCAGCGTAAATTCGGCTGGCAGAGAACAATGCCGTCGGAATCTGTGGCAATATTCATACCGTTTAATGTAAAGGAAATGCAGATGAAAAATGCTGTGTATTACGGTCTGAATGTGCTGTCACATAATATTATCACCTTTGACCGTATGACCGGTCTTATCAATCCATCGGGGGTTGTATTAGCCTGACCCGGCTCGGGTAAATCATTCCTTGTAAAGCGTGAAATGGTGGACGTATTTTTGCGTTATCTCAATGCGGATATTATCGTAATTGACCCCGAGCGTGAATACTGGAAGCTTGCCGAAGCCTTTAACGGAACGGTAGTCAAATTCTCCAACGGCTCAAAGAGCTACATCAATCCCTTTGATTTTGACCTTGCACTGCTGGATGATAAGGAGATAGATGTAATTGCCGATAAGTGCCAGCTTATCACGTCGTTCATAAGCTGTATGGACAGCAAGCACCCTCTAAATGCGCAGGAGAAATCTTTTGTTGACAGGTGCGTCCGAAAGGCATACATAAAGTCGGGAGTGCTTGATACTCTTGACCCTGCGGATATGCCGACCCTCGGAACATTCCTTGAATGTATGAAGGAGGAAAACGAGAACATCAACAAGGATATGAAGGACAAGTTGGTAGTGACCATTGATATGTATGTAAACGGCTCTGCGAGGTATTTCAATAATCAGACAAATATTGATACGGATAACCGTTTCATATCATACGATATTCGCGACCTTAACGGCAATCTGAAAACGCAGTCAATGCTGCTGATACTCGACTACATCTGGAACAGGTTGTCACGAAACCGTGATTTAGGACGCGCGACCTACATATACTTCGACGAGGCGCACCTGCTGTTTGGCGATGAATATGCACTTGATTATCTCCGAATGTTATGGAAACGTGCAAGAAAATACGGCGGTGTTCTTACGGGAATTACGCAGAATGTTGAGGACCTGCTGAAAGACGATAAATCCCGTTCACTGCTGTCAAATTCGGAATATCTTGCGCTGTTGAAACAAAATCCGACGGACGCAGCAAAGCTCCAGGACATTCTGCATTTTACCGACAGCGAGATACAGTATGTGAATGATACTCCTCCCGGACGCGGTATTCTTGTGCTGGGCGGAAAAACAAAGATAATCTGTCCGGAAGTGTAGGTGTATGCAAGTCCAAAGCGGAAATGATAAGAAAGATAATGGAAGTGACAAATGCTGCGGATAACGGTTTTGACAATGCAAAATGCAATAAGCTGTATGACGAATATATTGCAACTATTAATAAGGAGTTGGGCATATCGGCAAGCGATTACCGCAAATTTGGCGCGGCGGACAATTCCCGTGCAAAGGATTTTTACGCAA
Source organism: Oscillospiraceae bacterium (assembly GCA_051881755.1). Classification (GTDB taxonomy): domain Bacteria; phylum Bacillota; class Clostridia; order Oscillospirales; family Ruminococcaceae; genus UMGS363. Next base: position 9,038 of record JBJEQM010000464.1, on the reverse strand, counting down.
TGCTGATGACACCGTCGGGAATACCCAATAACTTCTGGTCGGTAGATACACATTTAGGCGGGGAGGAAAGCGTTGATGAATAAGATAAAAAAATGGGTATGTGAACACAAAAATGAGCCGACGTTCAAGTACACTGTGATAATTATTGTTCTCATTATCCTTGCCGTCGGAGTTCAGATATTCGATAATATCCGCACCAAATGGGAGAATGAAACGGCTGACGAAACAGCGGTAACGGAGGAAATATCCGAGGAGAAAGAAAAAACAAATGCTGTCATCGAATTTCTCGACAACAGCAAGGTACACATATTTTTGCTTATTGTAACGGGTACGGCGCTTGTGTGCGTTAAGCATTACAGTAAGCGAAGAATTAAGGAGAGCAGGTGACGTCAGTGTAAAGGTTTGTTTTTACAATATTCAACTGCCGTATCACAAAAATAATCAAGCGAAACATCATCAAAAAATTCGTGCTGAATTTGTGTATAGTCGGTATCATCTGGTTCTATCAAGTCGTGAATTTTAGCTTCCCCTGATTTTAGTTGAGCAATGGATCTATTAAGATGTTCCATGTTTGATTTACTGTAAAAATACTCGTCAGATTTTTTCATACGACCACCCCGTTTGAGCAGATTTTACTTGTTATCCTCCAATGGGACAATAGCAAGAGTTTTTCCTAAAGGAACAAGCAGACGGATAAGAGTGTCAACTCTCGGAACGGTAGCACCGCTTTCAAGTCTTGCAATGGCAGGCTGCTTAACGCCGGAAAGATTTGCAAGCTCACGCTGGGATAAGCCCATTTCTTCGCGAGCTTCGATTATCTTGCCGATAAGAGCAGTTTCAAATTCTACTTCTGCTTTAATTTCGGGGGATACGACAGATGGGTCGTTCATAAGGTCAGTTAATGTTGTGTATGTTTCATTGTTAATATTGATACTCATAATCATTTACTCCTTTCAAGGAATTCATCACGATGACGCTTTGCGGTTTCAATTTCTTTTTTCGGTGTTTTCTGAGTTTTCTTAATAAAATGATGAAGCATTACAAACTTATTATCCTTCCAATAGAAGAAAAATATACGGTTGCTGAGCGGACGAAGTTCCCAGATGTCCTCTGTAATGTGCTTTACAACAGGTTTTCCTATTCGTGTTCCGTAGGTGGAAAGACTGTTGAGATATGAAAGGATCTTAGTAAAATTCGTTCGGTCTGTTTTGCTTGTTGCTGATTTTTTGGATAATTCACGGATATATTCTTCAACTTCTGATTTACCGTTCTTATCATGGTAAAAAATTACTTCATACAACCTGCATCTCCTCCTGTAATTATGATAACATAAACGTTATCACTTGTCAAGAGGAAAATACAAATTAGAAAGGATTTTTTTATGAAACTTATCATTAGCGAAAAGCCGTCCACAGCGAGAACAATAGCTCATGCAGTGGGCGCAAGAGAAAAAATATACGGTGAGGGCAAGGAGTATTGCTACAAAGGCAATGACTATTACGTCGTAAATGCCAGGGGACACCTTTACGGTCTTGGAATGCCGCAGGACTACGGATACAGCAAGTCATATAAAATGGAGGAGCTGCCTATGTTCCCGGAGTTTGAGCTTTATCCGGGGGGCGAGGATACGGAAAATCTTCGCAGCCTCATTACATCGCTCATAAATCTTCCCGAGGTGGACGAGCTTATCTGTGCGACCGACGCAGGACGTGAGGGTGAGCTTATCTTCCGTCACATATACAATGCAAACCATTGTACTAAGCCTGTCAAGCGCCTTTGGACAAATTCCATGACGGACGAAGCCATTACAAAATGTATGGCAGACCTCCCGCCCGACAGTAACTTTGACGGAGAATATTATGCGGCGCTTGCACGGGAAAAATCCGACTGGATAATCGGAATGAACCTGTCACGCCTTTACGGTATAAAGGACAGCTATACACATCGTATAGGACGCGTGAAAACTCCCGTCCTTGCCCTTATCGTTGACCGTGACAACGAAATAGACCGTTTTGAGAAGAAAACTATATACCGCCTTGAAATGGAAAACGGCGCTGTTTCCGAAACAGAGTATGCGACCAAGGAAGATGCCGAGTATGCAAGATTGAAGTGCAGCGGAAAGAGCGTAAATGTGCTGTCGGCAGTTTCCGAGGAAAAGCGTACAAACCGACCGCTGCTCCACAGCCTCACTTCTCTCCAGCAGGAGGCAAACAGGGTGTACGGCTTTACTGCAAAGCAGACCCTTGAAGCAGCGCAGAGCCTTTATGAAAACAAGCTGACAACATATCCACGCACCGACTGCAATTACGTTTCTGAGGATATGAGAGGACAGATAATCCGTGTTGTAAGCACGATCGGGGAACGTCCCGAATATGCGGAGAGAGCGCACGGGCTTATTGGCGTGGGACTTAATCTTGACGGCAGAATAATCAATGATAAGGCGATGAACGGTCACGACCACCATGCCATTATCCCCGAGGCAAGTACGGCAAGCCCGGACGATCTTCCCGATACAGAGCAGAAAATCTACCGCCTTATCGTAAACCGCCTCCTTTGCGCAGTAGATAAGCAGTACAGCTACACCGAAACCAATTATGAGTTTTGGTGCGAGGATATAACCTTTACGCTGAAAACCGAGGTGCCCACAGAAGTAGGCTGGAAGAAGTATGATACCGAGAAATCAAAATCGGATAATGCTGATGTGCCAAAATATACGCAGGGCAGCACATTCATTATGGACAACCTGTCTGTAAAGGAATGTGTGACAAAACCGCCCAAGCATTTTACGGACGCAACGCTGCTTTCCGTAATGAACAATATCGACAACAGAATTGACGATAAGGAGTTAAAGGCGGCTGTAAGCGGCAAGGGTATCGGCACGGAGGCAACCAGAGCGGATATTATCGAGCAGCTTATCTCCGCAAAATATGCAGAGCGTAAGGATAAAAACATTATCGCAACCGATTTTGGCAGAGCCTTTATCGCCTCCATTCCCGATAACGTATAGTCGGTGGAGCGCACAGCGGAATGGGAACAGGTGTTTACCAACATCAAGGAAAAAGGAATTTCCGCAGAGCCTTTTTTGGAGGACGTAAAGGAGTTTGTACGTTCGGTTATCTCCTTTGAGAACAGTCCTACCCAACAGAGAACGCCCGTAACGGCTCCCGAGGGAAGTCAGAGAACGGTTATTGGAATTTGTCCAAGGTGCGGAAAGAACATTTATGAGGGTAAGCAGAATTACTACTGTGAAAGCGGCAAGGACGGCTGCGGTTTTACCCTTTGGAAAGAGCCGAAGTTTTTCAAGGACGTTATCACTCCCGAAAAAGCGGCGAGGCTCATCGGGGGTAATACAGTATCGCTTAAAGCCGAGAGCAAGGACGGCAAGATATATTCCGCCGATTACAGAATGGACGATACGGGAAAGTATGTAAATCTTGAACGTATCAAGGCTGAAAAGGCAGTTATCGGCAAGTGTCCCCGCTGCGGTAAAAACGTTGTTGAGGGCAAGCTGAATTTTTACTGCGAAAGCGGCAAGGACGGCTGCGGCTTTACTTTATGGAAAAATGACAAGCACAACGGTATAACCATTACCGCCGAAAATGCAAGAGAGCTGCTGATGGGCTGTACCATATCAAAGGTAAAGAAAAAGCTGTCGGGAGAAAATATCCGCGTAAGGTACAGAATGGTGGATACCGGAAAGTACATTAATCTGGAAACGGAGGAATAACGGAATGAATGCGTATGAACAGATAGGAAATGATGAAACCATAATGACCAATCTGTACAGATATGCGGTCATTGCAAGGATATTTGGCATTTCGCCCGATGAAAATATGGACATAAAGGTATTGTCCGAAAAATCGAGAAGAGAAATGCGTGTGGACGATTTCAACGAGGGCATTAACAGGCTGGCAATGCTTTTCGGCGCAGGCTTTATTGATGAGGATACATTCTGCTTTATGGAGAAAAACTGCATTGATTACCGCTCCGACCTTAAAGCTGCGGAGGACCTTATTGTATCGCAGAATGACGCGGCACCGGAGGATAAGACAACTCCCGCGCTGATACAGAACGCGCTCAGATGTGCCGCGTATTCCAAGAAGTATAAGGAAATGCAGGCGGTATCCTTTAATGAAGCCTTGCAGATGACTGAGCGCACCCACATATACATCAAGGACGGTGTTATGAGGGCAAGGGATAAGGAGTTTCTGGCATTTCTGGCGGATATAGACGAGCCGATGGGTCATTTGCAGGATAACGGCGTATATGTTGAGAACAAGAGCAATATCGAGCAGATGGCGCTTGATGATAATACTGTATGCGATGATTTCCCCGTAATTTTCAGAATGAGGAACGCCAACATATATTCCGCACTTTTCGATAAGATATACGGCAAAGAATTTATCCGATATGCAAAGGAAAACAAGATAACGCTGGACGATAAAAACTGTGATATGAAGTACAGAAAATATATTGAAAGGGTCAAGCTGCATTTCGATATACGCCATTATGAACGCAAGCGGCAGATATGCGGCGATACAGTAAACTGGTTCGATTATGCTCCGTCCATTGACGGTACTATCACGGATAATCTGAAAGGTCTTACCGAGATGAAGTCCATCGACCTGGAAGAAACGCAGCATTATGATGAGGATACCCTTATCGAAAAGGCAACTGCAAAGTACAGAAATACTTATGCTTTCGGTGCGGAAGCCGTGATAGAAGTTTACCACAATTCCAAGGAAATGCTTTTTACCATAGACGGTGTGCGTGACAGAGCATTTGTTGAGTCTATGAGAGCAGAATTCAATATCCCCGCAAGACATAACGAACAGCCTGCGCAGTATTATGCACCGCAGGAAAGAAAGCCTGCATATTTCGGTCGCGAAACAGCGCCGCAGGAAAAGGGAAACGTTCCGACATATTACAATCGTGACGGCTACAAGGATATTCAGAACAAGGAATATATCCGCACAGACGCAAGAACGGCATACACCATTTCCAAGGAGGCGCAGAAGTTTGGTATCGAACACTCCGTTAAGTATGACGGAGAAAAGTCTGTTGTTACCCTTGACGGCGTAAAGAACAGAGATTTTATCGCGGCGGTCAGAAAGGAATTTAATATTCCCGAAACCAGCCGTCCCGAAAGGCAGCCTGAAAAGCCTGCGTATTTCGGACACAGAGAAACACCGCAGGAAAGCCGCGCACCTTATCCTGCCCGTGATAATAACTCTCAGAGGAAAGAGGCTACATATTACAACCGTGAGGGATTTAAGGATATACAGAACAAGACATATATCCGCACCGACTCCAGAACGGCGTATGCCATTTCCAAAGAGGCGCAGAAGTATGGTATCGAACATTCCGTAAAGTATGACGGAGAAAAGTCTGCGGTAACTATGGACGGCGTAAAGGACAGGGACTTCATCGAAACTGTCAAGAGAATGGCTGAATGGGCAGAAAAGGTGCAGGTAATGGAAGCGCAGAATAAGAACAGGTCGAGATACAACGGGGCGAGATAATATGTACTATTCCGGAGAACAGATAAGGCGTGCAAATTTGCAGAGCATAACCGATTTTTTCGCAAGGCGCGGTTATGCCTGCGACCGTGAGGGCAAGGAAATTCATATACACGGCTTTGGCGGCTTAAAGGTAAAGGAAGAAACCAAAGAATACTATATCCATTCCCGTCATGTTGGTGGCGTGGGTCTTGTAGGCTGTCTGATGGACGCTTTTGAGATACCTTTCCCCGAGGCAGTACAGATGGCGCTGTACGGTGAAGAACCGGGCGAGGAGCACCGTACAGAAAGCAAGGCGTATGAGCCGTATCATAAAAAGTCGGAGCCTAAGCCTTTTGTAATTCCCGAGCCTGCGGAGAATAACCGGAGGGTATTTGCTTATCTTTCCAAGGAGCGCTGTATTTCTCCCGATGTAATCAACGAGCTGATACACTCGGGTCTGCTGTATCAGGATAAAAACGGCAACGCGGTATTTCTTCATCGCAGGGGCAATACTCCCTGCGGTGCGGAGATACACGGTACGAGCAGGAAAAAGTATGTTATCGGAAATACCCATTATGCTGATATACGGGATAAAAAAATACTGTCCGTTGAGCCTTATGAGGCGGAGCTGCTGGGACGGTTTCTGAAAAATACCGGTATTGCTTTTTCGGGGTATGTTTATCCCGATGAGGCAAACATAGTATCGGACAGCAGTAATTTTAAGCTGATGAACGATATGGCAGAACTCATTTCCAACATGAAAAATACTGCGGAGTTACAGCAGGAGGTACAGAAAAAATTAAAGAACTTTAAGGGCGTAGCGCCGGGTACCACAGGGTCGTATTTTGAGTATGACCGAGGTTTTACTGAAAAGGCTTATGTTTTTGAAAGCGCCATTGACTTGATGAGCTTTATGCAGCTGCACTCCGAAGCCAACAACTGCAAATTTGTTGCGATGGCGGGGTTAAAGCCTACGGTAGTTGAAGATCTGCTGTCCAAAGGCTTGAAGGTAGTTTTATGTGTTGATAACGATGACGCAGGCATGGAATTTTGCAGACGTTTTGCAGGCAGGTGTCTGGTGTTTACCGAGTGCCGCAAAAACGGGGTCAAGGATTTTAATGAGCTTTTGCAAAAGCGTTTTCCGAAAAAGGACTTTTTTGGAGTTGTACGAAGTATGTCACAATGGAGCGAAAAGGTCATCAAGCAGGAAATTGCGCGGGAGGTGCGGTATGAGACATACGGAAATAGATCCATATAAGCGGAACATATCCGCGTCCGAGGAGATAAGCGAGCTGGGGGAGAAGAAAGATAAATACATTCAGCTGCGCCGTGAGAAACAGTTGGAGATAGATGTCATAAATTCAGACATTTCAGGTATAGAGGCGCAGATTGCAAATATTTTGATGAACAAGAGGAGGAACGGCGTTAAATGAGTACCGAGTATTTTAAAAATGAGCCTGATACGGCAGAAAAGGTCGCGACCGAGAATAAAAAGCCTGTGAATAAAAATGATAAGCTGAACGAAAAGCTGAAGGTCCTCCGTGAAAGGCTCGGAAAGTCGGTTGAGGCGCAGAACGCTGCCGAGAAGAAAATAAAGGATATACGGTCGGAGATAGCAAAGTGTGAAAAATACATTCACGATGAGGAAGTCCGCGCTTTGGACAGCGTATGTGCGGAAAAGCAGCTTACCTACGCGGAAGTTACCGAGTTTATACGGGCGGTAACGGACAAAATGCCTGTTTCCGACGCGGCGGAGATATTGGGTGTAAAAATGTAGGACTTCCTGCGAGGAAATCCTACTATGGTCATTTATCAAATTTTTTGATAGCCTCATCGGGGGTAAGCAGCGGAACGCCAAAGTCGGCAAAATCATCTGTGTTGCGTGTGATTATGTAGGCACAGTTGTTGGCAAGCGCACATTCTGCTAACAATCTGTCCTCAAAATCCTTTGACCTTGCCATAAATGCAGCGACAACATTGTCATTGGTCACGGGAAGAACTTTTACAATATCCAGCAAAAAGCCAAGGCATTTATAGGCAATTTCGGTATTGTGAGTGTGTCTGCGGACAATGTAAAAAATATCGGTAATTGTAGATGCTGTCACAAAACCGTTGATCATCTTTTTCTCGCATAGTGAGAGTACATCATGCGACTTCTGAAAATACGGCTCTCGTTCGGTAAGCACGTCAATAATGATATTTGTATCAATCATTGCTTTCATATTTTATAAAACGCTCCTCTCGCAGAGAAGTTTTATCAATATCATATCCCGATAAGATACCGCTTATGGAATCAACGGCGCTTACCTGTGGATTGCTCATTTTTGCAATTGTCTTTCCGTTTTTGGTGATAAAAATATCTTCCTGTATCTGAGTGATAAGCTCAAGATATTTTCCAAAGTTGGTTTTAAACTCGGTGGCTGTAATGATCATAAAATTTCCTCCTTTGCAGATGATCTTACATCTATATTATATGCGAAAAGTAGCAAAAAGTCAATACATTTAGCGCGATTACGATAAAAATATTTTCTGAATCGTGCGAATTGCAGAAAGGTTGATAAAAATGAATGATATAAAAAGAGTACATATTAAGGGCAAGATCGGCGGTACGCCCAAATCAAATGACAAGGGTGATTACGCCTGCTATACATTTTCGGTTATACCCGACGGCAGGAACGAGCCTGTGAGGGTAATAGCTTGGGGATACAATGATTTCCCTTTGCGTTACAGAAACGGTGATAAGGTCATCATTTCCGGCAGCAAGGTGAATATAAAGAGCTGTGAGGACGGAAATATGAGATGTTATCCCGTTGTCCGCGCAGAAACCATTATTCTTGAACATTGAGAGGTGCAATACAATGACCGAGTATATAAACAAGGACTTTTACAGAGAAATTCCGCCGCAGGAGCGCTTTTACATAAACCTCACCGCAGCAAATGTCAATGCTGTTATGGACAGGCTCAACAGAGAGGGTATCCTTTTTTCGGCTACCATAAGTGAATATAAGAATGTGGTGACTGTGCATAAGGCAGACAGCGAAAGAGCAGCTGCCATTGTAAGCGACCTCACTCCTCCCAAAACCTTTGATACCCGCATTATCGGCAATACGGATTACCGTTTGATTTCCGATAAAAGATATATCAATATGGACGCCGAAACTGCATTAAAGGTGGCTGCGGTGCTGTCGGGCGATAATAACAGTCGTTTCTCGGGACGCATTGTAGGCGACAAGGCTACCATTACCGTAAGCGGCGACAAGAACGCTGCCAATATACGCAAAATGGCAGAGAACATAAAGAACACAGACCTGCTTTCGGAGCTGGACGCGGCAGGCTTTGAGCGCGTAAACCTTAATAACGGCTTTGTGAATTTCCGCAATACCTTTACGGGAGATGTGGAGGGTTTTGACAGCCTTGATATGGTGCGCGAAATGTTTGAGGATAAGGATAATGAATTTTTCCACCCGACCGCATACCGTATTGCTCTGACCTCCGACGCATATGAGGACGAATACTACATTTCCTGCTACGACCATA
>JBJEQM010000463.1:0-3429 GCA_051881755.1 Oscillospiraceae bacterium | reverse complement strand
TCAAACAGCCAAACATCGTGTATACTGTTTGACCTCTGCCCAAGCACAATATCCCTCACCTGCAAAAAAATAAGCCTGCCATTTTCGGGAGCAAGCTCCACGCCTATCTCCTCGCGCACCTCACGCAAAGCCGCCTCCAACGACGTTTCACCCCTGAGCGCCGAGCCGCCCGTACACTCCCACATAAGCGGAAACGCGGGACGGTCTGCGGAGCGCTGAGAGATAATGTACTTTCCCTCGCGATTATTTATCCATACGCTTACCACAAGGTGATATTTCCCGTCGGGCATTTCGTTTCCGCGAATATGAAACTCCCCCGTTTTTTCGCGGTCAGCAGTATACAAGTCCCACAGTTCCGCAGCATTTACCCTCTCCCAAAGATAAGGCTGTATCTCGGGATAAGTCAGCTTTTCGGGCAAAGCATCAAAAAGCTCGATACGCTCAATCTCGCTGTGAAGCTCGTCCTCCCTTTCGGCAATTTCCGCAAAATACAGCATACCAAAGGTCTCCGCGCCGTCCTGCTCTACCGCGTAAACGCAGACAGGTGCAATATTGAACCTTACCGCGCCCGTTTCCTCGTAAAGTTCGCGCTTGGCTGTATCAAGTATAATTTCACCCTGCTCGCGGTGTCCGCCGGGTATTTCGTATGTATCGCGCTTTTTATGCTTGCACCATACCCACCTGCCCTTATATTTTGCCGCAATAACAGCAAATTTCAGCAGGCTGTCGTCAACAGATGTATAAAAATTAACCTTTATATTGCTCATATTTCCCCCAAAAAGTAAATTGTCAATATTATAATAACATTACATTATATTATTGTCAAGCACCGTATTGACAATGCAATTAATTTATTATATAATCAAATTACACTATTTTGAAACATTTTTTGGGGGCTATATTATGAAAAACAAAATCACGGGGATAATTATTGCAGCGGCGGTTTCCATGACACTGCTTACATCATGCAGCGGCGGAAGCTATACCTTTTCCGACCCTGAGCTGACTAACTCTTTCGGGGTAACGAAAGAATACTTTGACAAGCTGGACATTCAGCCGGACGACGACGGTGAAACGGGCAACGATATGTTTGAACAGGCAAAGGCTCTGGGCGGAGCGGATTTTTATACATACCGGCTGCCGCAGGACGGCTCAGATGAACGCTTCGACGTAGTGCAGCTTTACTTCTACGGAGGCAAGGTCTGCTCCGTAACTCTCGGCAGCTTCGGCGCGGACGACTCCAAGCACACCATTATCGGTGTAAAAACGGGCATGGAGAGAGCAAGCGCCGTAAAAATATGCAGCGAATATTTCGGAGAAGAGGGCGATACCCTGTCCGACGACAAGCAAATGTGGGGTCTGACTGATCAAAAATACGACAGTGTATACTTTGGCAGCGGTAATAACAAAAAAGGTATGCTTACTCTGACGATAGACTATCAGACCGACGAGGTAGTACAGATAGAGTACATGAAAAACTGATCACAGTATACCCAAATGCTCCAGCAATATTTTCACACCCATAAGGACGAGTATCACGCCGCCTGCAAGCTCAGCCTTGTTTTTGTAGCGGCTGCCGAACTTATTGCCGATAACCACTCCCGCAAAGGATAATATAAATGTGGTCGCGCCGATAACAGCCGCCGCAATACCGATATTCACCTGCAAAAAAGCAAAGGTTATACCTACAGCAAGAGCGTCGATACCGGTGGCGACGGCGAGGATAAACAGCTCCTTTATATCAAGCCTGTCGGAGCAGCAGCTTTCTTCTTCGCAGTCCTTGAACGCTTCATATATCATTTTTCCGCCTATAAACGTCAGCAAAGCGAAAGCTGTCCAATGGTCGTATTTTGTTATGTACTGACGGAAATTCACTCCAAGGATATATCCCGCCAGCGGCATAAGCGCCTGAAATCCGCCGAAGAAAAGGGCTATAATTGCAGCGTGTACATAATTTATCCGCCCTTTCATATTAAGTCCCTTGCATACCGACGCGGCAAATGCGTCCATTGAAAGTCCCGTTCCTATCATAAGCAATTCTGCGATTCCCATATTTTCCTCCATAATTAAACGTTTTATACAAAACTTTTTTACAGTATAACTTTAATTAATACTATAATTATGCCGTTCCATGTGATATAATTTCATCTGTTTGAAAAAAATCACAGGGAAGGATCTTTATGAAAGATTTGACAAAAGGCAGCCCCGGAAAGCTTATTCTTGCTTTTGCGCTGCCTATCGCATTGGGAAATGTTTTTCAGCTGCTTTACAGCTTTGCGGACGTTTGGATAGTCGGCAGTACACTTGGAAATAACGCACTTGCGGCAGTAGGCTCCACAAGCACGCTCAACGACCTCATCGTGGGCTTTCTTATCGGACTTACCAACGGCTTTGCCGTTATCACCGCCCAGAATTTCGGCGCAAAAAACGACAAGGGTCTACGCAGCGCCGAGGCTCATACTATAATGCTTGGGTTTGCTGTATCAATTGCGCTGACTGTATTCAGCGTAACGCTGCTCTCCCCTATCCTGCATCTGCTGAATATCCCCGAGGAGCATTTTGCAGACGGCTCGGAATATGCACGGATAATACTGCTTGGCATGACCGCCGCCATGATATACAATATCTGCTCCAGTATCCTCCGCGCTATCGGTGACGCGGTCACGCCGCTCATATTCCTTATAATATCCTCGGTCATGAACGTGGCGCTGGACTTCCTGCTTATCACGCAGTTTGATATGGGCGTTTCGGGCGCGGCATATGCGACGGTCATATCACAGATAGCCGCGGCGGCACTGTGCGCTGTATATATGTGGATAAGATACCCTCTCCTGCGGCTTAAAGCGGAGGATTTCAAATTCAGCGCCGATATGTCCAAACGGCTTATGAGCAGCGGACTTTCCATGGGACTTATGAACAGCCTTGTGGCATTCGGCACGGTGGCTCTGCAAAGCTCCATCAATACATTCGGTACAAACATTATCGTCGCGCATACCGCCGCAAGAAAGCTGACCAGCCTGTTTATGATGCCCTTCGCTGTGCTGGGTATGACAATGGCGGCATACTGCGCGCAGAACTACGGCGCTGAGCAGTATTCACGCATACGCCGCGGAGTTTTCAGCGCGGTGAAGTACGCATGGATATGGTGCGCGGGACTTATCGTGCTCATATACACCTGCGCTCCGCAGATGCTGAAAATGATAACCTCCACGGACGTGCCCGAGATAATCGACACCGCCACGTTGTACCTGCGCATAAACTGCATTTTGTACTGTGTGACAGCGGTAATATCTATCTTCCGCAACTCTCTCCAAGGCGTTGCCGAGCACAGAGTACCCATTGTATCCAGCGGCATTGAGCTTGCGGGCAAGGTGCTTGTGGTGATATTCCTTGCGCCGAGGATAGGCTATATGGGCATTATCCTGTCCG
>JBJEQM010000462.1:0-3442 GCA_051881755.1 Oscillospiraceae bacterium | reverse complement strand
AGCTCAAGATATTTGTAGCCGTATTCGGAAATATAGTCCTTGCGTCCCTGCAAATTATCGCCCAGAAGCATATCGAACATTACCGATGTCGCTTCAATATCGTCGGGAGTTACCTTGATAAGACGGCGTGTTTCGGGATTCATTGTTGTCAGCGACATCATCTCGGGCTCGTTCTCACCAAGACCTTTCGAGCGGTCAAGCTTGAATTTTTTATCGCCTATCATGGCAAGGATATCCGTCTTTTCCTTTTCGGTATAGGCAAAATAGGTTTTATCCTTTGTGGTTATCTCAAAGAGGGGAGACTCCGCAATATAAACATAGCCCTTTTCGATGAGCGTGGGGGTCAGACGGTACAGCATTGTAAGGATAAGTGTGCGTATCTGGAAGCCGTCCACGTCGGCATCGGTACAGATAATGATCTTGTTCCAGCGGAGATTTTCAAGATTAAAGTTGGACAGCTCCTTGTTGGCCTTGGTCTTGACTTCAACGCCGCAGCCAAGTACCTTGATAATATCGGTTATGATATCGTTCTTGAATATCTTGTCGTAGTCCGCTTTAAGGCAATTGAGTATCTTGCCGCGGACGGGGATTATCGCTTGAAATTCCGCGTCGCGGGCGGTTTTGCATGAGCCGAGAGCCGAGTCGCCCTCTACTATATAAATTTCGCGGCGGGACAGATCCTTTGTACGGCAGTCGACAAATTTTTCTACCATATTGGCAAGGTCGATAGTGCCTGCCAGCTTCTTTTTTAGGTTAAGACGGGTCTTTTCGGCGCTTTCACGGCTGCGCTTGTTCAGCATTACCTGTTCTGCAATTTTCACCGCTTCGTCGGGGTTTTCGATAAAGTATACCTCTAACTGGTGCTTCAGAAAATCCGTCATGGCTTCATAGATGAACTTGTTATTTATAGCCTTTTTGGTCTGATTTTCGTATGAAGTCTGAGTGGAGAAAGACGAGGATATGAGCACAAGGCAGTCCTCAACGTCCTGATATGTTATTTTAGCTTCATTTTTCAGATACTTGCTGTTTGCTTTAAGATAGGAGTCTATCTGGGAAACAAAAGCCTGCTTGACTGCTCTCTCGGGAGAGCCGCCGTGCTCCAGAAAGCTGGAGTTATGGTAATATTCTATGCACTGTACTTTGTTTGAAAATGCAACAGCAACGGACAGCTTTACCTTATATTCGGGCTTGTCCTCACGGTCGCGGCCCTTTCTTTCGCACTGCCAATACTGGGGCACAGTCAAGGCGTTGTTTTCACCGATTATCTCTTTAAGGTAGTCGGAGATACCGTTCTCATAAAAATAGGTGGTTTCCTCAAATTTTCCGTCCTCGTTCTGCCAGCGGAATACAAAGCTGATATTTGGGTTTACGACAGCCTGCTTTTTCAAGGTATCCTCGAAAAATTCGCGGTCAATATCAATATCGGTAAAAACTTCAAGGTCGGGCTTCCAGTGTGTCTTGGTGCCTGTCTTTTTGCGTGTGGTCTCTTCCTTTTTCAGACCGCCTACATTTTTACCCTTTTCAAAATTAAGAGAATATTTGAAGCCGTCGCGGTGTACCTCAACATACATATATTCCGACGCATACTGAGTAGCGCACGCGCCCAGACCGTTCAGACCGAGAGAATATTCGTAGTCTCCGCCGCCGTTGTTATTATATTTGCCGCCGGCGTAAAGCTCACAATATACAAGCTCCCAGTTATAGCGATTTTCGTTTTTGTTGAAATCCACGGGACAGCCGCGTCCGAAATCCTCGACTTCAATGGACTTGTCTTGATAATATGTTACAATGATCTTATCGCCGTGACCGTCGCGGGCTTCGTCTATAGAGTTGGATATTATTTCAAATACGGAGTGCTTGCAGCCGTCCAGACCGTCCGAGCCGAAAATAACCGCAGGACGCTGTCTGACGCGCTCTTCGTCCTTCAGCAGAGAGATACTTTCATTTCCGTAATTTTTTGCTTTGCTCATTTATTGCCGTCCTTTCAGTTGCAGTTTGTGAATGCCGCGGCAGCCCAGCCGTTGCACTCGCGGAGCTCGATACGCTTGTAGCCATTTTTCTCCATGGCTTCCATGACCTCGCTGCACCGCTCTATAATGATACCCGATATTATGACCGTACCCATGGGCTTGACAAAATCTTTGAAAAGGGGACTCATGGCGATAAGCACATCCGCCACGATGTTGGCGTAGATCATATCGTAACCATCGCCGATTTTCTCGCGCAGTTCGGTATCGTTTATAATATTTCCCGTATATCCCGTGTATATGTCGGGAGAGATATGATTTTTTTTCGCATTTTCAAGGGCGATCTTGACGGAGTTCTTATCAATATCCACCGCTGTGGCTGATTTTGCGCCAAGCAGTATGGCTGCTATTGACAAAATACCGCTGCCGCAGCCCAGGTCAAGTACGCGGTCGTTTTCGTGAAGATTTTCCTCGATAAGTTCAAGACACAGCTGAGTGGTGTTATGCTGACCGGTGCCAAAGCTTGAAGCAGGGTCTATCTCAAGTATGGTGCGCTCGTCGTCGCCCTCATAATCCTCCCACGACGGCTTGATAACAAGCTTTTCGCCTACGGTAAGAGGCTTGAAATACTGCTTCCAGTTATTTGCCCAGTCCTCCTCGCGGACATTGTTTAATTCAACCGCAAGCCTGCCGAATTGATTTTCGGTATCTCGGTCTTTAAGCGCGGTCATTTCCGCGCGTATGGCGGCAAGCATATCGGCGCCCTGTGAATTATCTGCAAGATACACCGTAACGCAGGTCTCGCAGTCTTTAAGATTCATCAGGTCGTCGTCTATATAATCCCAGTTTCCAGTTTTATCATTGAGAAACTCCTCAAAATCCTTAGCGTCCTTTATAACAAAGCCCGTCACGCCGATAGTGAGCAGGCAACCGCAAACAGGGTCTATACCCTCTGTTGTGGTATAAATATTTACCTCGGTCCAGTCCATATTACATATTTCCTTTCTTTAACAACATACAAATTAATTTTACACCTTTTTCAGAAATTTTGCAAGGGTTTATATATAAAATATTTCAAAATTACCATATCTGTACCAAATACCGCACAGAAAAGCACGGCACAGAAATTTTCTGCACTGTGCTTCGGGTAAAATATAGGATTATTCTACAGCAATAAATATTTTCGGAACAGGCTTGTCAGCAGATACGCCGTGGATATTCCGATCGCTTTTGCAAGCTCGGAGACGGTGACGTTTTTTCGTATGCAAGGATAAGCAGAATCATAGCAATTTTATCGTCTTTTTACATAGCAAATTCTTTTCCGATATGATTTCTTCTTGTTCTTAAACGCGTCTTGACGGTATTTTCGGGAATATCCAGCGTGGCTGATATATCCTTTACGCTTTGCCCATGCATATAATAACCGAAAAAGAAATCTTCTGTGCATACATTATCAATCAGCGCAACCAATATGA
>JBJEQM010000461.1:0-3454 GCA_051881755.1 Oscillospiraceae bacterium | reverse complement strand
ACTCAACATACCCAAGGTCAATATCCTCGCCAACCTTACCCTCGGGCGCGGTGTATTTTCCTACATATTTTGTATAGCCGGAGTTGGGGTCAAGCTCGTCCAGCTGACCCTCTACTTCTTTCAGCGTTACGCTTTTGCCGTTTATCTTTGCCGTGACGGTGGAGCCCTTGTACGCAATGGCGCTCAGAGCGATGGTGGACTGCTCCTCCACGCGCATGGTGCTGTCGGAGGGAGCGACGCTTTTCAGTACGTTGACCGTGCGTGTTATCTTGTATGTGATTATCTTTGCCTTGCTCTGGAATTTAAAAGTGTTTACGCCAACTTCCAAGTCCTCGGTGAAGTAAAAGCGTCCCGCCTCGTTAAGCTTTATCTCCTTGCCCTGATAGTACACGGGGAAGTTGGGGTCGAAAGAGCCTGCAAAGATGACGGTGGGCTCTTCGGTCTTATACTTTGTCTGCGTGGGCAGGGTCATTTCCAGCTCACTGTTGAGACCCTCCAGGTCAATGGTATCATCATAGTGCTTCATGAGCACCGATGTGGACTCCATTACGTTTTTCTCCAGCGCGGAGAGTGAGTTGAACGCGCTGCCTGCGTATGACGAGTAATCTCCTGCGGCGACCACCTGCTTGACAAGCTCGTCGGGAGAGCTCCAGCCCTCCGCGTCGGTGCAGATCTGCTCGTTGATATGCCGTATAAACATAGGTATATTGGCGCTTTCCGCCTTGTCGTTCCACCACTCCGCTATCTTGTCAAAGGGCATATTGCCGTCGGAGCGTGAGCCCTCGGCGCGGAGCATGATAAAGTCGGCGTAGCCTTTTTCAATGTAGGACAGCGTGTCCGCGTAGCCGTCGGTGAGCGCCTCGAAGTTTACCGAGGTCTCCGAGCCGTTTTCGTCGGTGGTATAGTTCGCCCATACGTCGTTTATGGATATGCCCACGGGGATGGTGTTGTTGGTCTTGCGCACGGCGTCGGCTGCAAGACTGAACACATACGCGCCGTTGTCCATGAGCCAGTTGTCAAAGCCTATTCCCGAGCCGTTGTCCATGTAATCGCGGAGGGAAGTGTTGCTTTTTGAGGAGTAATATCCGTCCAGTATAATGCCGTCAACGGGGTACTTGACTGTAAAGGTGTGTACCTTTAATGCCAGATAATCGATGCGTTCCTGTAAGGTCGTATCTTCAAGAGAGTTAAGTATGCTGTCTATGCTGAACGTGAGATATACGTACATTCCGCGATCTTTGGCGGCTTCCATGGCATACTCGATAACGGAGCGGCTGACAGTTTCGTTTACGTCCGTGCTGTAAAAGCACTTGCCTTTACAGTCTGTATTTATAATTACCGTGTTGAGCCTGTCGCCCTCGATGGTGTCCAGCATGGCTTCCACCTCGGCGGATATCTCCTCGGGTGACTTTTCGCTGCCGTCCTCGTTGGGTACGGCATAATCCTCCTCGGGGGTGATGTAAACGCCGCGCATTTCCGACGGGAAAGTGAACATGGGGATATACTCCGGCTCGGTGAAATCGGGCAGGTCGCTGTCGCGGTTAATGTCCTCCTGCGGGGCAATGACCACGATATTGTCCTCGTCCTCCGCAAAGGCTGTATATCCTATATTTAATGGGAGCGCTGCCGCCATTGCGGCGGCGGTGAAAAATCCCAGTATCCTTTTTAACGTCCTTTTCAAAAAAATTCTCCTTTATGAAGCTAACATCATTTAGGTATATTTTCCATTTCCTTTGAGACCTGCGCCGAGACATCTGCCGACGGCTCAAATATGGAAGCGTAGCGGAATATGGCGGTGCCGCCGTAATTGTCAAGAGCCGCCGCTGTCTGCATCTGACGCGATATGATGTCTGAGTTGTTTATCCATTCGTTTTTGCCCGAAGCGCCTGCGTAGCTGTCCTCCGCGCCTATTTTGTAACCCGCCAGACCGATGACCAGCTTTACATTGCTTCCCGATACCAGCTTATCCCATTCCTTGGCGGTCCTGTCAAAGGGGAGAGCGGCATTTTCAAAGCCGAAGTATATCTGCGGCAGGATATAATCGCAGTAGCCGCTGCCCGCGCACCAGTTTTCGACGTCCGCATAGAGAGTATCGCGGTTATTGGCGATACTGCCTTGGGGCGAAATGCCGAAAACGGCGTTGGGATTTGCCTTGTGCACCGCCTTGTAAAGTCCGCTGACCATGGCGTTGACATTTTCCGTGCGCCATTGGGAGACCGACAGGGAAGTGCCCGAAGCCGAGTAAGCGGCGCTGTCAAAGGACAGCTCCTGCGTGGGATAGAAGTAGTCGTCGATCTGTACGCCGTCCACGTCGTAGGCGGAAACTATCTCCGAAACGCCGTCGCAGATAAGCTGCCGCACCTCGGGATATGCGGGGTTAAGATACCATCTGCCGTCATATTTTACAATGTATGTACCGTTTTTGTTCTTGTCATTATACCATTTTTTTACAGGATACTTGTCCGATATATTCTGTATCTGCGAATTGGTCATAAGCCGCATGGGATTTATCCACGCGTGAATGGACAGACCGCAGCTGTGAGCCTCTTCTATCATTATCTGTAAAGCGTCGAAGCTGTCGGAGGTGCCCATTTCGCCGTTGAATCGGTCGCCCGACGGAAACAGGGCGGACTTGTAGTATGCGTCGCCGTAGGCTCTGGCGTGAACATAGACCGTGTTGAAGCCTATGGACTTGATATTGTCGAAATATCCGCCGACAGACTTTCTGAATGAGTCAGCCGACTTGTTTTTCAAAATGCTGTCGTACTCTAAAAATGATATCCAGATGCCCTTTTGCTCGCGGTAGTTCAGCACGGAGTAACCGTTGGAGCCGTAATACGCCGCAGTATTTTCCGTTTTTGGGGCGGCTGCTGCGGTTTCCGAGGGAGCGGTCGTTGTGCGCGGCTTTTCCGTGACCGTTGTCTCTGCGGAAGTCGTTGTTTCCTGTACGGCAGTCGTTTCGACGGCTGTTGTTGTCGTAACGGGGACGGTCTCCTCGGCGGAGACGGTTTCCGTTTCGGTTTCGGGCACAGCCGTTTCCGTCAGGGCTGACGTTTCCTCGGCTGAAACGGGCTCCGAGGGGCTTTCGTTTACGATAGAGACCGTCTCTGTGCGGGTCTCCGTTTCCGCTGACGTCTCGGCAATGACCGCCGACGGTGTGATGACAGGCTCGTTATAGGGCGTGTCCTCCGATACCTTGCGGCAGCCCGACAAAGCGGCGCATAAAAGCGCGGCAGACATGATAAAAGCTTTGTTTCTTCGTGATAATACCATAAAAACCGTCCTTTGCAGCACTATGCACCTTATCCGAAAAAAACCTGTGCTGCGGCGGTTTTCGGCATTTTCTTCATACATAGTAATTATATAACATTTATATTGTAAAGTCAATGAAAATATACAATTTATTATTATGTAAAAACTGACAATAAAATCATATTATATTAATTAATGGTTA
>JBJEQM010000460.1:0-3464 GCA_051881755.1 Oscillospiraceae bacterium | reverse complement strand
TGGGTGACAAAAATTATTGGGATAATATTCAGGGTGCGCATTTTGAAAAAGAGTTTTACCGTGAAACTTTCGATATTATTTCATCAATTATTCGCGGAAAAACAAATGAAAGGTATTTTTCAAATCCACACTTTTTTGTTACAGACAGACGTGGAATTGATGAAGATATGACGAGAGCATTTGATGTTGAAAATGGTATAAAAACATTTGAAAAACTTCTGAATGCAAACGATATACTTTGGCTGAATGTACTTGATAAACTTAGTATGTATGCTCCGGAGGACGAGCGTGTACAAAATTATCTGAAATTTCTTGAAAACTCGTTAAATTAAGAGGTAAAAATGAAATACGATTACTTGATTGTCGGCAGCGGACTTTACGGTGCTGTATTTGCACAAATCGCAAAATCAAAAGGGAAGTCAATTCTTGTAATTGATAAACGCTCCCATATCAGCGGGAATATATATACCGAAAAAATTGAAGGTATCAATGTACATAAATACGGTGCACATATTTTCCACACAAATAACAAACAGGTTTGGGATTATGTTACCCATTTTGCGGAATTTAACCGATTTACCAATAGTCCCGTTGCTAATTACAAGGGAGAGCTTTATTCTCTGCCATTTAATATGTATACCTTTAACAAAATGTGGGGCGTTGTTACTCCCGAAGAAGCTGCGGCGAAGATAAATGAACAGCGCGCCGAAATAACGGGAGAACCTAAAAATCTTGAGGAACAAGCCATCTCTCTTGTTGGACGTGACATTTTTGAAAAGCTTATAAAGGGCTACACGGAAAAACAATGGGGACGCGACTGCAAGGACCTGCCTGCATTTATCATCAAGCGTCTCCCTGTTCGTCTGACTTTTGATAACAATTATTTCAATGCTCTGTATCAAGGTATACCAATTGGTGGCTATACAAGAATGATTGAAAATATGCTTGATGGTATTGAGGTACAACTAAATACCGATTATCTTACGAACAAGACTTATTTTGACTCAATAGCAGACAAGATAGTTTATACCGGTCCAATTGATGCATACTTCGATTACAAGCTTGGATACCTCCAGTATCGTTCCGTACGTTTTGAAAATGAAGTACTTGAAATACCTAATTTCCAAGGCAACGCTGCTGTCAATTACACCGACAGAGAAACTCCTTGGACAAGAATAATCGAACACAAGTGGTTTGAATTTGGCAAGGATGAGAACGGCAATGACCTACCCAAAACAGTCATCAGCCGTGAATACAGCTCCGAATGGAAGCCGGGTGACGAGCCTTATTATCCTGTCAATGATGAAAAAAACAGTGCTTTGTATGCTGAGTATAAAATGCTTGCTGATGCTGAAAAGAATGTTATCTTTGGCGGTCGGCTTGGTGAGTATAAGTATTATGATATGGATAAAACTGTTGAGGCAGCGATAGCAACCGCTGAAAAAGAAATAAAATAAATATGCCCCACAAAAAAATCTTGACAAATAAAAAAAACAGTGTTATAATAAAAACGAATTAAATGCCTTGACGAAGAGAAGTAACAAGGGAGTTCGTTCAAAGTGAGTACGGGACAGTGAAAACCGTGCATCAGAGCCTTTGCGAATAACACTTCCGAGCAGCAAACTGAAAAATGCGTTATGCGTTTATATGCAATTGCATCTATTAGGAGCGACGTCAGCCGTGCGTTAAACGGAGAAGCTTGTTATGAGCGTTGAGTGACCGTCGGATACGGCGGTAAATTAGGTGGTACCACGGGTAAGTTACAACTCCCGTCCTATGTTGATCGTAGGACAGGAGTTTTTTATTTCTGTCCTAGGAACCTGTATTCACAAGAATATGCGCACGTCTTTTCGGCAAATTTTGCCGCAGACTGCGTTAAAAATCCTTGCCGGGCGACAGCCCGCCTGCAGATTTTTGCCTTGTCTGCAACAAAATTATGCTCGAAAATCCGCACACATTTCTTATGAAACAGGTTCAACCAAATCGAAAGGAAGAAAATATTATGAAACACATCGACATCGTAGACATTTATACGAACGCAGAATATGTCGGACAGAGCGTCACTGTCTGCGGCTGGGTAAGAACAGCGAGAAATTCCAAGAACATCGCATTTATTGAGCTTAATGACGGAACAGCTCTCAAGCACCTGCAGATAGTTGTTGATAAGGAGTCAGGCATTGATTATGAGCCCGCTCTCCGCCTCGGTACTTCTCTCAAGGTAACAGGAAAGGTAGTTGCTGCACTTCAAGGCAACGGCGTTGAAATAAACGCAGAAAGCATTGAAGTCCTCGGCACCTGTCCTCTCGACTACCCCCTCCAGAAGAAGCGTCACACACTTGAATTTCTCCGTACAATGCCCCACCTCAGAGGCAGAACAAACACATTTAATGCAGTTCTCCGCGTACGTTCCGTTATGGCTGCATCACTCCACGAATATTTCCAGAGCAGAAACTTTGTATACGTTAATACTCCCCTTATCACAGGCAGCGACTGTGAGGGCGCAGGCGAAATGTTCCAGGTAACCACCATTGGCTACTCCAAGGACTATGAGAACGAGGAAGACTACTACAAGAACGACTTCTTCGGCAGACGTGCAGGACTCAGCGTTTCCGGTCAGCTGGAGGGCGAGGTTGCTGCTATGGCTATGGGTAAGATATATACATTCGGACCCAGCTTCCGTGCCGAGAACAGCAATACACCTAAACACCTTGCCGAGTTCTGGCACCTTGAGCCCGAAATTGCATTTGCAGAGCTCCCCGATGTTATCGAGGAGGCCGAAAGCATGATAAAATATGTTATCCGTGCCGTACTTGACAAATGCCCCAACGAAATGGCATTTTTCGACGCTCACTTTGAAAAGGGTATCATCGAGCGCCTTGAAGACCTTATTTCCCATGATTTCGGCGTTTGCGACTATACAGAGGCTATCAAACTCCTTAAGGAATCGGGCGAGGATTTCCAGTATCCTGTTGAATGGGGCTGCGACCTCCAGACAGAGCACGAGAGATATATTGCAGAAAAGGTATTTAAAAAGGCTGTTTTCGTGACAAACTATCCTAAGGAGATAAAGTCTTTCTATATGAAGCAGAATCCCGACGGAAAGACCGTTGCGGCTGTTGACCTCCTCGTTCCCGGCGTAGGCGAGATAATCGGCGGCTCCGAGCGTGAGGCTGACTATGACAAGCTGGTTGCTGCTATGAAGGAGCGCAACATGAACCTTGACCTTTACTCCGATTATCTTGACCTGAGAAAGTTCGGCTCTGTTCCTCACGGCGGTTTCGGTCTCGGTTTCGAGCGTCTTATAATGTATGTAACAGGCGTACAGAATATCCGTGACGTAATACTCTATCCCAGAACAGTTGGCAATGTAAGATAAACATTTCGTATGAAAGGAATGGTGCTATGTCAAAAGGTTTATATCTTCCCGAGGGCTATAAGTCCTCACTTACGCTGAGAGAAACACA
>JBJEQM010000459.1:0-3479 GCA_051881755.1 Oscillospiraceae bacterium | reverse complement strand
TTACAAGAAGCTATTACAGAGATATGTAGAATGAGAGCACAGTAAATTTCAATGTATCGGAGAGATAATAATAACAGCCCGAGAGAAAATGCAAGCTTTTCTCGGGCTGTTTAGTATTATTGTGCCCGATATGATACAGTAAAACAAAAATCGAAAAAATGTTCGATTTTCTATTGATACTTTGAAAAGACCGTGATATAATATAATTATTATAAAAACGGGAGGGAGAAGCATGGCAGAGCGGACTTATATCGCAATAGACTTAAAATCCTTTTATGCCTCGGTGGAGTGCGTGGACAGGGGACTTGACCCCCTCACCGCCAACCTTGTTGTAGCCGATGTCAGCCGCACGGAAAAGACTATCTGTCTTGCAGTGTCGCCCTCGCTGAAAGCGTACGGCATAGGCGGCAGAGCGCGGCTTTTTGAGGTGGTGCAGAGGGTAGGACAGGTCAACGAGCAGCGCCGACGTGCTGCTCCCAAGCGGGTGCTGACAGGCTCGTCCATACACGCCCCCGAACTGGCGGATGACCCCTCCCTTGCCGTGGACTATATCGCCGCGCCGCCCCGAATGGCACATTATATGGAGGTCAGCGCCAAAATATACGGCATTTACCTTAAATATATCGCCCCCGAGGATATTCACGTCTACTCCATCGACGAGGTCTTTATGGACGTTACGGATTATCTTGATACCTACAAGCTGACCCCACGCGAACTGGCTGTGAAAATGATACGGGACGTCCTTGCGGAAACGGGCGTGACCGCCACTGCGGGTATCGGCACAAATCTGTACCTTTGCAAGGTCGCCATGGATATTGTGGCGAAGAAAATGCCTGCGGACAAGGACGGAGTGCGCATTGCGGAGCTTGATGAGCTTTCCTACCGCCGCGAATTGTGGGGACACCGTCCGCTGACGGACTTTTGGCGGGTGGGCAGAGGCTACGCCGCCCGCCTGGAGGAGAACGGACTGTACACCATGGGCGATGTGGCGCGTTGCTCCTTGGGCAAGCCCCATGAAAAGTACAACGAGGATATGCTGTACAAGCTGTTCGGTGTGAACGCGGAGCTGCTCATTGACCACGCGTGGGGCTGGGAGCCGTGCACGATAGCGGACATAAAGGCGTACCGTCCCGAGAGCAGCAGTATATCCTCGGGACAGGTCCTGCAGCAGCCCTACAGCTTTGACAAGGGCAGACTTGTGGTGCGGGAAATGGCGGACAGCCTTGCTCTCGACCTGGTGGAAAAGGGGCTTATCACCGACCGTCTGTTCCTGTCGGTTGGGTATGATATTGACAATCTTGCGGACGAGCGCGTGCGGCGGACGTACCCGGGCGCGGTGGTCAGGGACGGCTACGGCAGGCTTGTGCCGAAGCCCGTACACGGCAATGCAAATCTTGCGCGGCAGACCTCTTCGGCGAAGATCATCATGGAAAAGATAACGGAAATATACGATAATATCGTGGACAAAAAGCTGACGATCCGCAGGCTCACCGTGGGCGCAGACCGCGTTGTCAGCGAAAAGGAAATGCGTCCCGAGCAGGATATACAGATGGATATGTTTACCGATTACGAAGCGCTGGAGCGTGAAAAAGCGGCGGAGGACAAACGGCTTATCCGCGAGAAAAATATGCAGCAGGCGCTTATCTCCATAAAGAAAAAGTACGGCAAAAATGCGGTCTTAAAGGGCATGAATCTTGAAGAGGGCGCAACCGCGGTACAGCGCAACGGTCAGGTGGGAGGTCATAAGGCGTGAACGAAAATGTATACTATGCCTACGGCGATATGCTGGATATGCCGCACCATGTTTCCGCCAGCCGCAAGCCTATGACAATGCACGACCGCGCGGCGCAGTTCTCCGCCTTTGCCGCCCTGACGGGCTACGATGACGAGGTGGAGGAGACCGCTCGGCTCACCGAGGAGCGTCCTGCGCTGTCGGAGGACAAAAGGGACGATATTGACAAAAAGCTGAATATACTGGCGGAGCATATTGGGGAGCGCCCCGATATAACCGTGACGTTTTTCGTCCCCGATGAAAGGAAGTCGGGTGGCGCGTTTTCGGCTTACACGGGTGAGCTGCGGCATATTGATTATTACAACGGGTACTTGATTTTTACCGACGGTGAAAGAATATCATTATGGGATATTTTTGATATTGACGGCGAGATATGCAATTATATTGAGAGGGAATGATATTATTTCAATGATGCCCTGCGCACATATCGAGGTTAAATTTACAGGGGACTGTTTTGCTTACGGCGATGTAATATTCATCGAAGCAGAATAAAAAGTTGAAATTTTTTCCGTATTGTGCTATAATATATTTATGAGGTGACTTACTATGAGTACGGGAAAAAAGCGCGGATTTTCGCTTAAAACAAGCTTTGTGATATATTTTATATTATGCACTGTATTTGTGGCGGCAGGTGTGTACGCTCTGGATAAGGGGGCGGATTTTCTTATAAAATATTACGAGGAAAAATACCTTGCCGCGGCGGAGAGCGACACGCTGTACAATATAATATTACATTGCCGCGCGGTGCTTTATCCCTTGTGGACATTGATATGCGCGCTTGTGATGGGCAGTATATACTGCCGCCGCGAGATGAAACCGCAGCTTGATATACTGACGGAGGCGGCGCGGCGCATTTCGGACGGTGACCTAAATTTCACCATAGAGTGCGACCGAAAAAACGAGCTGGGACAGCTCTGCGATACCTTTGAGAAAATGCGCGGCGCTTTGTATGACAGCGGCGTGGAGATAAACCGCTCTATCGAGGAGCGCAAGCGGCTCAACGCGGCGTTCTCACAAGATTTGCGCAATCCGCTGACGGTGCTGCGGGGCTATGCGGAAATGCTGGATAAATACTCTCCCGACGGCAGGCTCACAAAGGATAAGCAAAAGGAGATAATCCGCTTTATGCGCAGTCACATCAGCCGCTTGGAGCATTATACCCGCAACATGAACGAGGCGCACAAGGTGGACGACATCACCCCCGACATAAAGGAGATAAACTGCTTCGACCTTGAAAAAGCGCTGGACGAAAAGGGTAAGCAGCTTTGCGGCAGAAAGACTTTTTCGCTGGAGTTTGTACACACGGGAGACCATGTTCTCGGCGACGAGACATTGTTTATGCAGGTGTTTGAAAATCTTGTTACCAACGCCGCAAGATATGCCGCGTCCAGAATAACGGCGGACATTACTGCGGACTCCAAGAGCATTGAGCTTACCGTCAGCGACGACGGCATAGGCTTTTCCGACAAGGTGCTCAAAAGCATAGCCGAGCCCTTTATGCAGGAGGACGGCGAGCAGGAGAAGAACCATTTCGGTCTGGGGCTGTACATATGCAGGATAATCTGCGAGAAATGCGGCGGCACTTTGACCGTGGGCAACGGGGAAAAGGGCGGCAAGGTCGTTGCTCGGTTTGCAGTGAATAATGAATAGTAGGGGCGGATTCCATATCCGCCCGCAGCAGTGAATA